>CAYGTY010000035.1:15958-41903 GCA_964352825.1 uncultured Anaerolineaceae bacterium | reverse complement strand
AGGTCTTTAATTATCGTCATATCGTCTTTGTTGGTGGATGCTGTGCCCATCATTTTTACAGTTTTATCGCCTAACATAGACATCAAAGGACCTAAAAGTAGATGTTCAAACATGCGGGGTAGGGTTGTGAAACCAGCGATTGAGCAGATGCCACTTGGTTTTAAAGCGCGCTTCATATCCGATACAGAGCGATTTCCGACGGCATCAAAAATCAAATCATATTTTTCAGTTCCTTGTGTAAAGTCCTCTTTTGTATAATCAATTACATGGTCTGCGCCAATTGACCGCACCATATCATGATTCCGTGTACTACATACAGCTGTTACCTCTGTATCATATGATTTTGCAATCTGTACAGCATATGTTCCAACACCCCCTGATGCACCATTAATCAAAACGCGCTGTCCTGATTTAATTTTGCCTGTGTCGCGGAGTCCTTGTAATGCTGTGATTGCGGCGACAGGCACTGCTGAGGCTTCGGCAAATGAAATGTTAGAGGGCTTTTGTACAAGTGTTGTGACAGGAACAGCTACATATTCTGCAAAACCACCTAAGCCACTTTGGAATACGTCGCCAAATACTGCATCCCCAATTTGAAACTCGGTCACATCTTTGCCGACTTCTTCAATTTCTCCAGCAATATCTGCACCGAGTCCAGGATTTTTGGGTTTGGATAGTCCTGAATCTAAACGCGCTAAAAAGGGTTCACCACGCATGATATGCCAGTCGAGTGGGTTTGCTGATACGGCGTGGATTTTTACCAATACTTCGTTGTCTTTTGGTGTGGGTTTTTCGATGTCTGTATATTGTAAAACATCAGGTGACCCATATTCTGTGAATATAACGGCTTTCATAATTTATTCCCTCATGATTTATTTTCCCTTAAACGTTTATACGGGATGGCTATGGAAAAGTTGTGAAAGAGGTTACAGACTTTTTACATATGAGACAAAACTTGTTTTCCGTGTATCCGTAAAATGTAGTAGTGAATAGTGATGAGAGGAGTGAACGATGGTTATACGAATATGCTTTTTAACATTATTAGCCCTTAGTATAGTTGCTTGTAATCGTGACAATTTTAATGCTCAGCGAAACCCTGAAGGAGGGGTTGATATTGCAATTACATCAACAGAAGCAGAGGTTAACACCTTATTGAGTAATGCACTTGCACAGGGTAATGGTAAGGTTCGCAATGCCTCGATTGATTTGCAGAATGGGCAAATTTTTGTGAGTGGTGATGTAGAACGCCAGAATGGGTCGGGTGAATTTGTACCTGCAACATTTACTGTCAGCCTATCTGTTGTTAACGGTGGTTTGTCAGGACAGGTTATTCAAGCTAATGTCACGGGCTGGTCAGCAGATGACAGCCGAATTACTGAAATTAATCAGCATATCGAACAAGCTCTTCAAGGTCGTGCCTTACGCGATAATCCGAACATTAACCTACTCAGTGTGACAGTTACAGATTCTAATTTAACCTTTGTACTCAATGCTCAAAAAGCTGAGGCTGATTAACGCGGGTAAATTGCTAATACAGCAGGTACAGGGTCAAATGCACTGATGTTATAGTCAATCGGACGAATCGACATCATCGTTGACCCACCCCCATCTAAGTTCAGCGCAGTAACAATATTTAAACCACTTGTCGGTAGATAGATACTGAGTTCGGCTAAGGATAAGCCGAGGAAGGGTGTCGCAAAAATGAGAATATGACCATCGCTATCTTGAGCAATGAGAGTTCTGCGAGTGGGTTGGGTTTGGCGATTATTGAAATAGATGCTTTGGTTATTTTCTACTAGCATTGGAAACCCTTCAATCGCCTGTTCAATCATGTTACTTTCATAAGGGTGGGGTTGATTTGAACGAATACTAGGGATTCCGTTTTCGACGATGAATGTACCGCCTGTATTTCTGAAAGGGCTACCAGAGCGAATACTGTCACTAATGATGATACCGAGTGCGTTATTATTGGTGTCGAAAAAATTGGCGTTAATAAGGGCTATCGCATCAGGTAAATTGGCTTGCCAGTCACTGAGGTAAGCGGGATTTCCTGCTTGATACACTGCTCGGAATTGATATAGCGTCGGGTCAACTCTCAATACTGCCATCTGAGCAAAGCTGTTATTATCGGGGGTGAGTGTCTGCCACGATAAACCCTCATCAATGACTTCCCAGTTATCAGTATCTATATTTGCAATATTCGTTGGAGGTTGATTTTTTTTAAGGTCTGATACTGTGAGTGGGGCTTGTGCGGATTGTAAATTACAGGCAGAGAGCAGTAACAGGATGGATGTAACAATAATAAATGGGTGCAATGGCGCATCCTCGTATTGATCATGAAACGCCATATTATCGTGTTCTGCTCGTATTGAGAAGTGTTTTTAGAATAAGTGCGCGATTCCTTTAATTCGGTCAAGTGCTTTTTCTAATAACGTCATGTCGGTGGCATATGAGAATCGAACATGGACGGTATCTGTGATGCCAAATGCACTCCCCGGAACACCCGCAACCTTTGCCTCGCTCAAGATAATTTCGGCAACTTCGGCGCTAGATTTCTCTGTTTCCACGATTTGAGGAAAGGCATAAAACGCGCCTTCAATTGGTGGGCAATACATATTATCAATACTATTGAAAGCATCAACGATAAAGTCTCGACGGTCTTCATATGATTTCCGCATGACCTCAATCACATCTTGGGGACCATTGAGAGCGGCAGCGGCAGCGTGCATCGTAAATGTTGCGGCAGAGGTTGCTGTCTGCGAATTAAACATGGTTGCAATTCCCATAACAGGTGCAGGTCCTACAAGATAACCCAGTCGCCATCCTGTCATCGCATATCCTTTTGACATGCCATTGATGACAAGGGTTTGGTCTTTTAACTCAGGGATACTCGCTAGAGAAACATGCTCGCGATTATCATAATTTATTTTCTCGTAGATTTCGTCAGATATAACCCAGATGTCTGCTTCGGTTACTAGGGTGGTGATTGCATCGATTTCATCGCTGGTTAGCATACGTCCAGATGGATTGTTCGGCGAATTGACGATAATTGCTTTGGTCTTTGGGCTGACATACTCGCGTAATTGGTCAAGTTGGATTTTATAGTTATCTTCATTGCTTAATGGAACTATCACAGGCTGTGCACCAATCATTGTGACAATCGATGTATAACTCACCCAATATGGTGCGAGAATAAGGACTTCATCATCCTCATCAAGGATTGATTTGAGCGCAAGATATAAAGAGAGTTTACCGCCCGGTGTCACGAGAATGTCAGTTTGTGGGTTAACGATAACCTTGTTATCACGCTCCATTTTATTGGCGATTGCTTGTAAAAGTGTTGTAATACCTTTTGATGGCGCAGCGTAGTGTGTCTCTCCATTACGGATTGCTTGAATTCCAGCTTCTATCACATGGTCTGGTGTATCAAAATCAGGTTCACCGCCTGCGAGTGCAATTACATCGTGACCTTGTGCGATAAGTTTTTGCGCTTTGTCTGTTAATGCGATGGTTGGAGATTTAGAAATACGTTGCGCGAGTTGGGTTGTCTGAGGCATAAAATACCCTTTGTTAAATATTTTTTATATTGATTACAAATTATATGATGAAGAAGTTTATTATTTCATCAAATCGATATTTGCATTGTAACATTTTTTTTGCAAGTGGTCTTAGAGTTGTTATAATATGTTTAGCAGTTAAAATTTAAATTAAGTGTAATTTTTATAGGAAGGATATTCTATGTCTAGACGTTCTATGTTTATTGTATTCTCTATGGTATTTGCATTGTTGATTGTTGCAATACCTTTTGCGATTGCTCAAGATAGCAATGTAGATGTTTTTGGGCGTGAATTACCAGAAGACGCAGCACCTTATGAAATGCAAGTGATGCGTAATCTCTGTAATTCTAATCGTACTGAATTCTCACTCTCTTCTGCTGTTTCTGTCTATTCCCGTATTTGTGATCAAAACGGATTCGATAAATTCTCTGATCCCCTCGTTTGGTTGAATAATAATATGGAACTTGTTCCTGCTGCTGCCGAAAGTTGGTCAGTATCAGAAGATGGTCTAACTTGGACATTCAACTTGCGCGAAGGTCAAATGTGGAATGATGGTACACCTGTCACCGCAAATGATTGGGTTGCAACATGGCAATATATGGCTAGCCCTGATAGTGCTTATGACTTTGTCTGGCTGTGGCTAGGTATTATTGATGGATGGGATGAGGCTGTTGCTGGCGAAATCCCTGTAGAAGAAATTGGTATGGTTGCTGTAGATGACTCAACACTTGCGGTCACAACACAAACACCATTCCCACCACTTCCTGCAACATTCTACTTCTGGCCACCAATGCAAGCTGATGCTTTAGCTGAATATGGTCCTGATTATATGCTTGACCCAGAAACTGCTGTTTCTTCTGGTCCATTTGTCCTAAGTGAATTTACAGCTGGTGATAGCATTGTTTTGGATGTGAACCCTGACTATACAGGTCCACGTCAACCATGGATTCGTCAAATCATCGGTGTTTATGGTGATTTGCTAAATGGTAGCTTCCTCGCATACCAAAATGGTGAAATTGATCGTGTGAACTACGGTTTCCTCAGCCCAGCTGACTTTGAAGTCATTGAAAATGATCCTGTATTGCTAGAAAATTACCGCCCACATGGTGGTGACTTCCGTACAGATTATTTGCTCTTCGATACTTTTAATCCACCATTTGATGATTTGAATGTTCGTTTAGCATTTGCAAAAGCTGTTGATCGTGACGCGATTGTCGAAAATGTTGTCGGTGCGCGTGCAGGTATTCCCGCATATTCCTTCCTTGCTCCAGGTTTCCCTGCTGCAAATAGTGAAGGTCTAAAAGACATTCAAAATTATGATTGTGATGCTGCTCAAGCATTACTCGCAGATGCTGGTTATGCAAATGGCGAAGGTTTCCCTGCGGTTGAACTTGCATTACGTGGTGAATCTGAAGCAATTGCGAACTGGTTTAACGCTACCGCTGCTTCTATCAGTCAATGTTTAGGTGTTGAAGTCAGTGTTAATAACCTTGAATCTCAAGACTATATGACACGTCTCCTAGAACGCCCAACCACACTCCAATTTGGTGGCGTTTCTTATGGTATGGATTATCTTGACCCTGCAAATATGCTTGGTGTCTGGGTATCCACAGGTCGTCACTCATGGCGTAATGAAGAATTCGATAATCTTGTACGTGAAGCTAATGCCTTTACAGGTGATCCAGCAGAACGTACCGCAATGTACCAAGAAGCAGAACGTATCCTTGTAGAAGATGTTGGTGGTATCTTCCTCGTTCATCGTATTCAAGGTGACCTCTTCCAACCTTATGTCAGTGCAACAGGTAACTGCTGGGAACCAGATCGTCAAGGTATCTCCGCAACTCACTGGGGTAATGACGGTTGTTGGGGTGATTACTACATTACAGAAGCTGTCATGGAATATGACACCTACCGTAGTGAATAATCAAACAACATGTTAAGACTAAATGGGGGTGGGTTTTGCCCACTCTCATTTTTATATGGTTACCTCGGATGAAAATAAACACCCCAGTACGAGAGGTTTTTATTAAATTATGGTTGGATATATATTACGACGATTAGTTTCTCTAGGGTTCGTATTACTCATCGTTTCTTTATTGGTTTTTATCTTGATGAATATGGTGCCGGGCGGTCCTTTTACACTGGCTGACCGTGGATATTCTGGTGCTGCCTTAGAGAATCTTGAACGCAAATATGGTTTAGATAAACCTGTTCACGAGCGTTATATCAATTATGTAGTGAGTGCTGTACAACTTGATTTTGGTTATTCCTTTTCTGTCGCAGGGAATCCACCTGTCAATGAACTGATTGGGCGTGTTTGGCCTGTTACCTTTCAGCTTGGGTTATATACCATCATCTTATCATTTGGATTGGGTATTTCCCTCGGTATTGTCGCTGCCTATTATCGAAATAGCCCGATTGATAACTTCGTAACATTTATTGCTACGACAGGCATTGCTGTTCCCAACTTTATTATTGCGACATGGTTTTTGCTTATTTTTGGCTATCAGATTGGCTGGAGTCAGGAAAGTAATTGGGTCATTCCGCCACTTACAGACGGTGGATATGCGCTATTTTCATGGGATTATATTTTACCTGTAGTGACTTATGCACTTGCGCCACTCGCAATTGTATCGCGATATACACGATCTAGTTTTGCCGATATTCTTAATGCTGATTTTATCCGTACAGCACGGGCAAAAGGGCTTGGCGAACGCTCTATTATGATGCGCCATGTTTTTCGGAATGCCCTTATCCCTATGATTACAGTATTGCTTCCGCAAATCCCGAATTTATTAACAGGGTCGCTATTTATCGAAATTGTTTATGGGATACCGGGCTTAGGCAAATTTTTTGTGACTAGTATCTTCAACCGAGACTATCCTATGATTATGGGTTTGGTTTTGTTGATTGCCTTACTTTGGGGTTTAACATATCTCATTACAGATATTTTATATACGATTGTTGACCCACGTATCCGCATTGGCGGGGCAAAAGGAGCATAAGGCTTATGACCAATAAGACGGACTCAAAACCTGTGACCCTGAAAGCCGATGTTGAACAAATTAAGCAACGTTCACTATTACGCGATGCCTTCCGACGGTTTACACAAAATCGTTTAGCGATGTTTGGCTTTATTGTTTTAGCAACTTTAATCTTTACAGCGATTTTTGCAGATTTCATCGCACCGTATGGATTAAATGAAGTTGATTTCTCAATTACTCGAATGCTACCTTTTAAAGACCCAAATCATATTCTAGGAGGAGATGGCATTGGACGGGATTATTTGACCCGTTTAATTTATGGGGCAAGAACCTCCTTATTTGTTGGGCTTTCAGTTCCCTTATTAGCATTTACATTAGCGATACCCCTTGGTGCATTAGCGGGCTATCGTGGTGGGTATTGGGACTTTGGGATTTTACGGATTATTGAAATTGCAACTGCGATACCACCGCTTTTATTTGCGCTCTTTTTGATTAGTATCACAGGGGCAGGTTTAGGCAATGTAATTTTTGTTTTGGCGATTACCTCATGGATTGAACCTGCACGTATTGCTCGCGCCCAATTCTTAAAATATCGAGAAACTGAATTTGTGGAAGCCGCCCGCGCGTTAGGGGCATCAGAATTGCAGATTATTACCCAGCATATTTTGCCGAACTCCCTAACACCTTTACTTGTATCATTCACATTTGCTGTTCCATTGGCTATTTTTGCCGAAGCAGGCTTAAGTTTTTTGGGTATCGGTATCACAGAACCCACAGCAAGTTGGGGTAAAATGGTAGGTGGAAGTGTTGGAAATACGATTTCTGTGTATTATCACTTGGCATTATTCCCAACAATTCTCGTTGCAATTACAATGTTGAGTTTTTCATTTGTTGGGGATGGTTTGCAAGAAGCACTCGACCCATCACGTGGGAACTGATAGGAGAAATTTATGTCTAAGAAAATGAATGTTTTTAAACTGATTGGTATTTTATCCATATTGATGTTTGTGTTGGTTGCATGTGGTGGGGCTGATGAGGGAAATTCAAATGGAGATTCCTCAGATGCACAGCAAGCTGATGAGTCTGCCACCGCGACACCTTTCCCAACATTTGAATTCGTTGCACCGACAAACCCACCTGTCTTTAATCAGTCGGCTGAGGAAACAGAAGAAGCCAGTGATGATGCAGAAGACACCGAGGAAATGATGGAACTTGACCCTACAAAGGTTGAGCGTGGACTTGGGCGTTATGAGGCGTTGGAATGTGCAACATGTCATGGTGAAGCAGGTGTCGGCACAGATGATGCAGGTGCTTTAGTTGAATTCTCGCAAGCTGAAGATGACTTTATCACCTTTATGCGTACGGGGGGGGATATTGGGAATGACCATCAATACTCGACTGACCGCTTAAGCCAAAACGGTGCAGTTAATTTGTATCAATATCTTGTGTCTTTGACGCAAGGTGAGTGATAAACATCATGCAAAAGCGATTAATTTTTACAGGTGTATTGATTCTCATTGCGCTGATAGCTCTTGGAATCGGTGTGGGGTCGATTCAAGCGCCAGATGAAGATGACACACAACCAATGGGGAGTTTGATGACCTTAGACCCTGAGTTGTTTGTTGTACAGACCCAAATGGCAGAAGCAACACCACTGTCGAGTACAGATGCGGAACCCTATTTGGATTTTCAAGCTAAGATTGAAGCCTGCTCGGATTATGATGAGAATCGCAAAATGCAGATGCTTTTACATATTGAATGGTTAATTGACCCCAGTGGTATTCCTGCTGATGCGATGTTGGCAATGGGAACGAATATACCCAGTAGTCTTATATTTGGGATGGCGAGCTTTACACAGATTCAATGGCGTGTATTAGAGCGTCCAGCCGATTCTTGTTTGGTAGACATCGGACGTGAACTCAATGTGATGCTGGAAGCATTTGGGCGCGAACCACTGACCATATATGATGAATGATTCAAAATAAATTAGATTATTCAAGGAGTGCGATTACATCAAACTCCTTTTTTGAATAGATTATTGATTGTGATAAATAGCTTATGGTTCAAGCACTTAAGTTTACGAATGTGACCTTCACAGATGGGTTCTGGGCAGACCGCACCCGAATCAACCGTGAGAAAACACTGTCGGCTGTTCATTATCAAACTGAGAAAACTTTTCGATTTGAAGCGCTTAAAGGTGAATGGACTGCCGATGAGACACGTTATCGCCCGCATGTGTTCTGGGATTCAGATATAGCAAAATGGATGGAAGCAGCATCTTATACCCTGCATACACATCCAACACCTGAATTAACAGAACAACTCAATGAAATTATCAATCGCTATGAATTACTACAAGCTGAAGACGGTTATCTCAACTCCTACTATCAACAGGTTGAGCCTGACAAACGTTGGAGCAACTTGCGAGATTTGCATGAGTTATATTGTGCAGGGCATTTAATTGAAGCGGCAGTTGCACATTATGAGGCAACGGGGAATCGACAATTTTTAGATATTATGTGTCGTTATGTTGATTTGATTGATAGCTTATTTGGGCATGGTAAAGGACAGTTGCGCGGATACCCCGGACATCAAGAACTTGAACTAGCTTTGATTCGATTATATGAAGTGACTGATGAAGAACGGTATCTCAAATTAGCGCAGTATTTTATTGATGAACGTGGTACACAACCCCATTATTATGATAAAGAAGCCATCGCCAGAGGGGATAAACCTGAAAACTTCTGGGCGAAAACCTATGCCTATAATCAATCTCATTTGCCTGTGCGTGAGCAAACGACAGCTGAAGGGCATTCTGTTCGCGCCTTATACATGTACGCAGGAATGGCAGACCTCGCCCGATTGACAGATGATGAAGACTTGAAAAATGCTTGTTTGGCTTTGTGGGATGATGTCACAAAACATAAACTTTATATCACGGGTGCGCTGGGGTCTACGCGACTGAATGAGGGGTTTACATCGCCCTATGATTTACCTGATGAAACCGCTTATGCCGAAACTTGTGCCTCGATTGCTCTGATTTTTTGGGCGCAACGTATGTTTTTACTTGATCCCGATAGCCGATATATAGATGTTTTGGAACGCGCTTTATTTAATGGCTTTTTGAGTAGTTTGTCATTAGATGGAACGCGTTTTTTCTACTCTAATCCCCTCGCAGGGCATCCAGCTATTGACCCATTTAATGCGTGGTCACCTGTTTTGAATACACAGGGGAAAACTTATGAACGTGAAGAATGGTATGACTGTGCTTGCTGTCCCAGTAATATTGCACGTTTGATTGCAAGTATCGGGGGCTATTTTTACGCTCAACAAAATAACCAAATTTATATTAATCTCTATGGTACAAATACGGCGATGTTCAAAGTTGATGATGCAGATGTCGTAATTGAACAATCAACAGATTACCCCTATGATGGCGTGATTCAAATACAGGTAAGAGGTGATAAGCCAATTGGGCTTGCTTTACGAATTCCAGATTGGTGTCAATCATGGACACTTTCTGTTAATGGTGAAGCTGTTAACGGTGATAAGCAAAATGGATATCTAACGATTCAACTGGAGAGTAGCGCGCTAATTCATTTAAATCTGACGATGCCAATTGAGCGGATTCGAGCAAACCCTAAAGTTCGGCATATGGCGGGTAAAGTCGCATTACAATGCGGACCCATTGTGTATTGCTTAGAAGAAGTTGATAATGGTACTGATTTGACAGCGATTAGTTTGCCTTCTTCCAGTGAATTAAGTGAAGCGTATAAAGATAGTGTTTTATCAGGAGTACCGATTATCTTTGCAAAGGCTTATCGTGATATTATAGATGATATATCTCTTTATCGTTCATCTCCGATACAACGTGAAGAAATCGAACTTCGAGCTATCCCCTTTGCATTATGGGCGAATCGGGGGGGTGGCGAAATGCGTGTTTGGATACGAGAGAGTGATTCAAGTTAGAGCATTTAGAATGCTTTCAAACGTTTCCTTAACGTATAGTTGCAATTTTTTCTATACAATGATTACATAGCAGTACACATTAAAATTGTCATTTAAGGGTATTTATGCAGTCGTTGAACCGTACATTGATTGAATCGCCAACTTACCAAGACTGGATTTATTTCGGTGTGCGCTGGGTATTGATTCTTACCCTCGCATTCTTATCATTGGCGTTTCGACAATTCAATACACTTAATATCAGCGATATTGTAACTGCGGTTATTATTAGCTCTATAGCCAATGTAATTTTAGCAGGCTTTGCAGGCTTTAGACCCCTTCATGATTTTTCACAATATATTGCTATGGCAACAGATTGGATTATTGCAGGTGTATTTATCCGTGCAGTCGGTATCAGTAATAACCCTCAGCATATTCTTGGAATATTAGCGATAATGGTTGCCCTAGCTTTAATGCGATACCATGCGATTGAAGGTGCGATTACTGCGATTGGGGTTATCATTGCGGGAATTGTTGCGATGGTCTCGCTAAACTCTGGCGACTGGGTGTCCCAAGCGGCGGAGATTTATTTACCAACCATCTTATCGTTAGTTGTGTTAATCATCCTCGGTGGTATTTGGTTTTATGTTTATGATAGGGTACGTTCTCGTATCTTGTCTCATGAACGTAGACATCTAGAAAAACAAGCCACTGCTCTTACTGAAATGCGTGAACGGACTCATGCCTTATCTGAGATGGCAATGGAACTGAATGCCACATTGCAATATAACCGTATTTTGGATGCTGCCTTAAGTATTGGACGTATTGCTATGAGTGCGGATAATCGTCATCGTGTTGTCAGTGCTGTGCTTTTATATGCTTATGATAACCGCCTAGAAATTGCAAGTTCACAGGGTTTATCGCATGTTGATGATAATCGTATGTTACCTGGGAAAGCAGGTATTATCGCTCAGGCATTACAAGAAGCGCGTCCAGTATTTGGTGATGCGGCGCGGAATGACCCTGAAGTTCGGGCAATGATTTCCTTTCAAAATGTTCGCTCGATGTTATGTATTCCCTTACGTGCTGGTTTTGATAATTATGGGGTCTTATTATATGGTAGTGAGGCGCGTGATGCGTTTAACGAAGACCAAGTGGAATCCCTTCGGGTCATTGGTACACAAGCAACTGTTGCTTTACAGAACTCTGTTTTATATCAAAGTTTGATGGAAGAGAAAGACCGTATCATTGAACTCCAAGAAGATGCACGTAAAGATTTGGTTCGTGATTTGCATGATATTCCGACTCAAACGATTGCTGCTGTTGCGATGCGCTTGGGTATTATCCCTAAAATGATGGAACGTGACCCTTCAAAGGTTGTCGAAGAAGTCGAGACGATACGGAATATGACCTTGCGAGCAACTGAAGAAATTCGCCATGTGATGTTTAAGTTGCGCCCATTGGTTCTGGAATCACGCGGTTTAAGTGCCGCTTTGAAGCAGTTAGGTACCAAGATGGAACAGACATATCGCCAACCCATGCAGACTTATACAGAAGAACAAGTCGAGACCCTCTTGGATGTGAGTCAACAGGGTGCTATTTTTTATCTGATTGAAGAAGCCGCAAATAATGCTCGGAAATATGCTGAGGCGGAATTAATTCGCGCCAGTGTGACAGTTCAAGAAGAAAGTATTGTGGTTCGGATTGTGGATAATGGTAAAGGGTTTGACCTCGAAGGGGCTATGGACGGCTATGACCAACGTAGTAGCTTTGGTATGGTCAATATGCGTGAACGGGCTGAGTTGTTAGGTGGGGTTTTGGATATTAAAAGTATACCGAATAAAGGGACACAAATCACAGCATTTATTCCTATACCACAAAATAATGCTGTCTCGCGTTCAATTGATGATACCTCATCACGGATACCCCGTTCAAAATTGTCACTCTCCGCCCTTGAAAAAAAATAAACACCTCGCACAATAAATAACTACTAACTAATTAAGAATTGGAATACTATGGGTCAATCGGATTTAGCAGCCTTACGTGGTGAGCCAAGTTATGTCTGGCGCGCAGGTCAAGAACGTCGCTTACAAATGATTGCAAAATGGACAAAATTAGATCAAGCATCTGTGTTGATTGATGGGTGTGGTGTTGGGATGTATGCTTCGCAAATCGGTCGTCGGTATCAAGCACAAGTTGAGGCATTTGACATCGAATATGAACGGGTGCAAATTGCGCGTGAAGAAACCCCTCATGCACTAGTCGGGGCTGGTGAATATGTTCCCTATTCGGATAATAGCTTTGACACGATTTTATCGCATGAAGTGATTGAGCATGTGCAAAATGATCGTTTAGCTGCTCAAGAGATGGTTCGTGTTTTAAAGCGTGGCGGACGGATTGTGATGTTTTGTCCGAATCGTTGGTATCCCTTTGAGACACATGGTCATTATTGGAATGAAGAATACCACTTTGGCAACACGCCCTTAATTAACTATTTACCTGACCGTTGGCGGAATCAACTCGCTCCACATGTTCGTGCCTATACCTATAAAGGGATACGGAGTTTATTTGATGGCGAACCTGTTCAGTTTGTGCATCACTCGCGAATTTATGGGGGATACGATAATATCATTGCTCGCCTCGGCAAACCTGCGGAGCTTATACGTAACGCGCTATATCAATTGGAAGAAACCCCACTTGATACATGGGGTTTATCACACTTTTTGGTTATTGAGAAAGTTTAATCATCACCAGAGAATGGGATGAATTTACGTAACCAGCGCAAAAGAATGTTCTTTCGGGTATCATCCCATGCTTTATCTGCTGTTTCGGCAAAACGGGCATGTTCTGTCGCATCTTGGCTACGTCCACGATACCGTTCTTGTGTATATAACTCACTGATGGCACGAATCGGTTCTTTAGCTGCTGGAATGCGTTTTTGCATCTCACGCCGTTTTTCGAGTGTTGTTTTATCATCACTGGGTTTAATACCCACTAGACTGACGTAACGCTCCATTCTTGCCCACGCTCGTGTTACAGGGCTGAGTCCACCCATGCCACGCCATTCCCACCACCAGAATAAGAATGCAATGAGGAGTGAAATGATTACCAGAAACAACAAGAAGAATATAGCTGATGCCACAATTGTGAGCAATGAGAATGACGATTGATTTTGTGGTGCAATCGGCGGTTCTACGGTTGGCACAATCACAGGAGTTGCCGTAAAGGTTGGACTGGGTGTTAATGTCGGTGTGGGTTGTGATTGATTTTGTTGTAAGGCTTCCTGTGTAGACTGCGGTGTCGGACTCGGAACCGGTGTTGGTGTATCAGTTGCAGTCGGTGTTGGTAATGGGTTCGATGATTGTGGTTCAGGCTGAGCAAGGTCATCTCCATCACGATTGTAAGGTTCTTCGGCAGCAGTTGGCTCAAACTCAACCCAACCATAACCTGGGAAATAAACTTCAACCCAAGTATGTGCATCACGTTCACGCACGATGTATTGACCTGTGGTTGCATCAAAATCGCCTTCAGAGAAACCTGCCGACATCCGTGCTGGAATACCAAGACCGCGCAACATGGTAATCATCGATGTTGCATAATAGGTACAGTAGCCTTCACGTACATCAAATAAAACCCATTCGACAGGATCCACATTCGGCGGTGGGGCGGAAATAGATTCATTATAAGTAATATTGGTACGAAGCCATGTTTCGATTGCTTTGGCTTTATCATATGGGTTGGTTGCACCTGCATCATTAACGATTTGTTGTGCTAATGTCAGTACACGTCCGCTAGCTTGCCCAACATATAAATTAGGATTTGTGACCCATTCAGGATATACAGTCGAGGCTGAACGTAAATCATTGGCACTGGCGATACTCATCATGCTGGTTGCTGTATATGTTTGCCCACGAGATAAAACTTGTAAGGGACGTACAACCGATACATTCATCGATGTATTGGCAGGCTTATCGCTATAGATAAGGTCAATGCGCCCCGTACCTTCGACTAAACTGGGTTGCGGTGCTGTGTAATAAATCCGTGAATTTGCCATGCCGATTGTAAATTTCTGATTAACCGCTTGACGTTGTTGCCCGATCACCTCATTATCCATCACAATTTCAACAGGTGCGGTTTGGTCAGTAATCCGTAAATCAGCAGAGGGTGCCCATTGCCCATTGGCATAACGTTCAAACACCCTTGAACGCCAATAATAGCGTTGCCCTTGGTTTGGGGCTTCGACTAAGAAAACGACTTCATCGCCCAGGCTAATTGCACCCCCCAGATTCAGCAAGTCGCCACCATAATAATCCGTTGTGGCAGGTCCTTCACTTTCAATCGGCGCAAATAGACGATTCCAGATTTCTGACATTTGTTGAATGGGGTCAGATGCGAGGAATTGTTGAAAATTGTCGAGGCGGTCTTGTAAATTGGCTGTTGGAACACCCCATGCAATCGATAAAGCGAGAATGGATAAGACAATCCCGATAATGCTAAATTGCCGTCGCACGACTTTAGGAACACGTATCCCGTTAATATACCATTCCCATTGGCGAGCATCAAGATTTGAGCGCACGATTAATAAGAGCGACATCATGAGAAAGCCGACAAGATAGAAGTCAAGCGGTGCATCACCTGTATAAATAATGAGGTTGGTTAATAAGATTAAACCGGGGGGAAGAACCACACGCCACACACGGTCGAGGCGGAAGATATGCCAGACAGCATTGTAGGCTAAAAACCAGAATAAGGTCGCTATTAATATCGTAAAGACAAGTTCGTCTTGATTGATGCCACCCGTAAATAGGTCAATTGACCAACGTAGTGTACGAATGAAAATTTCAGAAATTGCTTGGAAAAATCCAGTAGGTTGATTGATAGCTGTGACAACAATCACAGTACCAAGACCATACATTGCACTAACAATGAGTGCCAGTAATTCATTATATTGACTACGGGATAATATAAACCCAAATGCCACACTAATGAGTGTCACAGGGATAATTGTACGCATATCCAGCGGCCACCCAGCAATGGTTAGTGCGAGGGCTGGTAATATCAATAAGATGCTAACAACAAGTAATGCCGAAACATCACCGATATTAAAAATACTACGCCAACGACTGTTGAAACCACGTTTAAGTTGATTTGGGATTGCAATCATAAAGTTAAATCTACCAGTCCATTTACAATACCTGTTTACCTTAAGCGATTTTATGGGATGTGTAAAGCACGGTTAGGCTACGCTTTACTGACGGTTTTGTTTTTATGATGATATAAAAATCTTTCGAAAATCTTTTTAAAATAGATTTGTGGAAGGAATAAGGGAGTAAAACCCTATTTATTTTAAAATAGGGCTTAATCGGGTGGATTGACTAAGGCGCTTAATGCTTCTATTTTTGTATAAATTTTCATAAATGCAACTAAAATGTCGGAACGTGTGATAATGCCGATGAGTGTTTCTGCGCGCATTACAGGCAGACAACCAATATGGTGGGTTAGCATCAGACGAGAGGCTTCGGTCGCTGGGGCATATGGCTCGACAATAATCGGTGCAGGTGTCATGATTGACCGTACATCAAGATTATCAATTAACTCCTCATCTTGCCAACGCTCGCGTAAGATGTAGGGTGAGTTGAGTGCTTGACGACAATCGCGATCACTGATAATCCCGATGAGATGTTTTTGACGACTGAGAACAGGCAGGTGCATAAAGTGGTTCTCTTCCATTACCTGTAAGGTTTGGCGTAGAGTCGCTGTAGGTGATATAGTTTTGGGGTCGGCTGTCATAATATCAACAACATTCATAAGCGTATTTCCTCTAACGGTCAAGACCCCTGTAAAGACAGGGGTACAGGGTTGTAAGTGATAAATGATAGTTTAGGTAGTTTCAACTTTTCGCGATTTGACCAGCATCCGAAAAATATCAGTTTCAGTTATGATACCAACAAGTTGATCGCCTGCTATCACAGGTAACCCACTGACTTTCTTCTCTAGCATAATCTCTGCTGCATTCAGAATCGGTGTGTCGGGCTGGACAGTTAAAATATCACGGGACATAACTTTTTCGACAGTTAATTGCGCCCAGAGATAATTTAATTCCCAAATACTGAGTGTTGTTGCATCAGATGGGCTAGCTTCGCGTACATCACCAATTGTCACAATACCAACCAATTTATTGTCTTTTAGGACAGGTAAACGGCGGACATTATTATTTTTCATCAGATGATGTGCGGCACTTATTGGAGACGTGGCTTCTACCGTGATGACTGGGTTTATCATCCAATCTTTAACCATTACACTCTCAAACATCTTTGCCTCCATTCATTCATCAATCTAAATTGTGATTTACTGGAATGATACGTGTATATCCTCAAACAAAGGTACTATGGATGGGGTAACAAATGTCATATTGTTATGTACACTAAAATTATTATCTCATAGTTTAGATGCTCGCAACCTAGTTCAATTGTCTTAAAAAGACTAGACTTGATTGTATGAGTGCATCAACAGATGGTGCGCTAGGTTCATATATCCGTAGTTATCCTGAAAACTCTATAATCACATTTTTGATTCCAGCTTAGTAATTCTTGATTGGAATGATAATTTCAATCGATGCACCTACACCTACTGCCGAATCTACTTTGACAGTACCCCCATAGAAACGGGCGCGTTTGTGCATATTACTTAAGCCAAGACCACTGTCTTCGATAGTTTTAATGTCAAACCCTTTACCATTATCTTGAACTTGGACTTTAAATGTTGTGTCATCAGTGATTGCAGAGATGATGATTTCTGTTGCCTGAGCATGGCGCACGGCGTTGCTGAGTGCTTCATTAATGATTAAACACAACCCTTCAAATGTAGCAGGAGGAAAGGGTGGCGCATTATCCTCGGCATGAATATGGACATCAATATTATCTGCAAAATGAAGTTTTTGAGACATTTCCTGAAAACAAGCATAGATGGTTTTTTGTTGTCCATCAACTGTCCGTAAGCGCATAATATAACGGCGAATGTCACTAATTACAGTATCTATACCACCGATCACTGGCTTAAGCTGGTCAGGTTGTAAGCCCTCTGTTATACGTAGCAAATCCAGTTGCATACCCAAAGCATATAAAGATTGGATGACCCCATCATGCAATTCCATCCCGATTCGTTCACGTTCTTCCAACACTTTCATTTGGCTTTGTTGTTCGTTGGACATCGCCCCAACGATTGTTAAAGCGGCATAACCTGCCAAAGTCTCAATAAGTTGTTGATCCTGATCAGTAAAGGCTTGCCCATCTTCACGGTCGCAAAGATATAATACACCAAATAATTGGTCGCCCATCTGAATCGGTACACCTAACAAGGATGTCATTTGTGGATGATTGTCTGGGAAGCCAACCGAGCGTTCATCCTCTTGCATGTTTTCTAAACGGATAATGTGGCGTTCACGGATTGGTGCTTGGATTAAGCCATGACCAATGGGTAGATGACCAATGCGTGCCATCTCTTCCTGAGAGATTCCCGCTACTTTGAAATGTGCTAAGCCACCTTTGCCATCAGGAATCCCCAATGCTGCATATTTACATTGTACAAGTGCGCGTGAGACTTCTGCAACACGTTGCAAAACTTCGTTTAAATCGACTCCTTCAGTTGCATACATCACAGCAGAACTGATTTTGTTAAGTTGCTTTACGATATTTGTCATATCCATAATGTGACATCTCTCACTGTTTCTAATTAACTTATTATAGAATAATATTATGTAGTACGACTATTCAGTGGCATATCAAAATCCATATTTATAACAGAGCGAGCAAAACTTATGATGAAAACAGTACGCATCTTAATCGCAGATGACCATTCCGTTGTTCGGGCTGGTCTTAAAGCTCTATTAGAACACCAAGGGCATTTTCGTGTAATTGCTGAAGCCAGTACAGGTGAAGAAGCGATCTCACAAGCACAACAGCATCACCCCGATGTTGCGGTTTTAGACATACGTATGCCTGGGTTATCAGGTATTGAAGCCTGTCGCCAAATTGTACAATCAGTCGTTGGCTGTAAAGTCATTATGCTGACATCTTATGCCGAAGATGAATTGTTAATGGCAGCGATTCAAGCTGGTGCATCAGGTTATGTCCTTAAGCGTATTGGCGATAACGAACTCGTTCAAGCTGTCGAGCGTGTAAGCCGTGGTGAGGGTATGTTAGACCCAGCCATGACTGCGAGTGTTTTTGCAGAAATGCGTAAAGTATCAGAAGCACAAAATGTTGCTGCCTTTTCTGATTTAACCCCTCAAGAGATGGCTGTCCTTGCGCTTGTCTCTGAAGGTTTAACCAATCGCCAAATTGCAGTCAAATTATACTTGGGAGAGGGCACTGTCCGCAATTATGTAAGTAGTGTTTTATCTAAAATCAATGCCGCAAACCGTGCTGAAGCTGCCGCATACGCTGTTAAAAACAATATCCATGAACTTGTACCCCCACTTGAACGTGATGATAAATAGTAAAAAATTACGAGTTCGTACTATTTGGCATATCATAACGGGATAGAGCATATCCCGTTTTTATGTTGCAGTTTGCACGTCTTTTCTCTTTCTGGCGGTTTCAGGTACAAAAAATATTAAAAGGCTACTTGCCACTAAATAATCCCCCCTAAACCTAACATCTCCGATTAATTGCCAAACACCAAGGAACTCGCCGAGTGAAACCTCAGGAGATAAATTTGCTGTCACCATCATGGATGGGAAATACGAAGATAAAATTAAGAGTGTAATTGCAGGGGGTTGACGTCACTTTAAGCCTTAATAAGTATTTTTATAGGTTAAGGCTCTAGTGTAACGATAAACTATTTAATGTGAAGTGCTTTTGCAAATAACATAACAAAGGGTGCAGTATATACACCCCTTGTTTGGTTTGATTTATGCTTCGGTTTCCTCAACTTCTAAATCTACAGCGGTTACTTTCTTATTCACGCCGGGGACTACAATCACAGGGCATGGCATCGCACTGAGAACTTTTTGTGTGACACTGCCGAATAACCATTTGCTGAGACCAGACCGCCCATGTGTAGACATCACAATTGTTTCTATTCCTTGTTCTTTGGATTCTTCGAGAATGCAGAGAGCAGGTTCACCACATTTAACAACTGTCTTGACCCGATACCCTGAAAGTCTAAGATTATTTGCAATTTTATCAAGATATTCGTTTGCATTACTAATCATATCATTGAGAACCGTCGAGTAATCTGGGTCAGGTGTCGTAATTGGCATTGGATAGACTGTGTAGATTGGAAAATCTGGGACATCAACAACGGTTAAAAGAATAAGTTCAGTTGTTGACGGGACGATTTGTTTCGCATAGCTTAATGCTTGTTCGGATAAATCAGAGCCATCTAAGGTGACTAAAATTTTTGATAACATGGGGTTATTCCTCTCTCACTTATGACGTTGTTGGAACATGTTGGCTTAAGCCAAAAGGTACTTGTTCAGCTGTTTTAGCAGTTTCTTTACCCGGTACAATAAAGACGGGGCAGGGCATTGCGTTTAAAACTTTTTGTGTGACACTTCCAAAAATAAATCTTTCAATACCATTGCGCCCATGTGTAGACATAACAATTGCATCCACAAATTCAGTTTCTGCTAAATGTGTAATGACTTCGGCTGGCTTCCCAACACGTACCTCAATATTGACACGTAGTTGATGTTTTTGACGCAGTTCTGTTGCCACACGATTGAGATATTCGCGTGCCGATGCAAGATTTTCTTCAACCATCGTTAAATTTGCAGGTAAAGGATGGAAGGTATTGGCAACATCTGGGATTTCAACAGTGGATACTAAGGTAACACGGCGTTTGGGAGCGACAATTTGTACAGCATAGTCCAATGCTTTTTCAGCTAAACTTGAACCATCGAGGGGCACTAAAATGTGCTTAAACATAAGATGACACTCCTTATAACAATTCTTGTTATGCTTACTGTAACTTAGCGGGGTGAAAATATTATAGTGTCAAATATCATATGAATTACGTCAATTGACACTAGGGCGCATATGTTGATTTGGCTATCCTAATGATGTAAATGACACCTAATCAAAAGGACACAACATGACTTGGCAAGACCGTATCATCTCCGCACAACAATCCGCTGAAAAAATCCGTTCTGGTGAGCGTATCTTCCTTACTGGAAACTGTTCAACACCTCAAAAATTCTTGAAAGCCTTGTTGAGCCGCTATGAAGAATTACGCGAAGTCGAAGTTGTACAGTTACTCGGATTTGGACCTGATGAATACATTACCCCTGATATTTCGCAGAATATTCGCATCAATAGTTTATTCATTGCGCCAAATATCCGTAAAGCTGTGAATAGTGGCTTGGCTGATTTCACGCCTGTTTTCTTGTCCGAAATTCCGAAGCTCTTTCGGTCTGGACGCTTGGTATTAGACGTGGCTGTTATTCAGGTCAGCCCTCCCGATGCTCATGGATATTGTTCATATGGTGTAGAGGTCGGTGTAACCAAGAGTGCAGCAGAGACTGCTGGTTTGGTGATTGCTGAGGTTAACCCAAACATGCCTCGGACGCTGGGTGATAGTTTTATTCATGTTGACCAGATTGACTTTTTTGTCGAAGTTGACTATGAATTACCTGAAGTCATCGCACCACCTGCTGATGAAACGCAACAACAGATTGCAAAGCATATTGCGGAACTTATCCCTGATGCGGCAACCTTACAGATGGGTATTGGCGGGATTCCGAATGCTGTTTTGCGTCACTTAGAAGGACATAAAAATCTAGGGATTCACACGGAATTATTCTCTGATGGTGTTATGGAAATGATTGAAAAGGGGATTATCACAAATTCTCGCAAGTCTATTCATCCCGGCAAAGTGGTTTCTGGTTTTGTGATAGGCTCTAAGCAACTCTATGGTTATATCCACGATAACCCTATCTTTGAGTTACATCCGACTGAATATGTCAACGATCCTTTTGTGATTGCACAGAATGAACGCATGATTTCGATTAATTCTGCGATTGAAGTTGATTTAACAGGTCAAGTCTGTGCGGATAGCATCGGAACACGTTTTTATTCGGGTGTGGGTGGACAAATTGACTTTGTACGGGGTGCGGCACGGAGCGAAGGTGGTATGACATTTATTGCTCTGCCAAGTACAGCGCGTGGGGGTACAGTCAGTCGTATTACGACCAAACTCGCAGATGGGGCTGGTGTGACGACATCACGCAATGACGTACACTATATCGCAACAGAATATGGTGTGGCTGATTTATATGGACGGACGATTAATGAGCGCGTCTATGCACTGGTCAATATCGCCCATCCTGACTTCCGCGATGAATTGATGGAATATGCTCGTGAACAAAATTGGATTACAAAAATTCATACCACAGCATAATAATACAGAGATAGACAATGGGGGAAGTTCATTGCTTCCCTCATTTTTGTTTTATGAAAAATCTTTTAAGACTTCGCCCAATGTTTGAATCGCGCGGTCTATGGTTGCTTCATCGATTTTGGTGAAGTTGAGGCGCATTGTCCCTAAGCCTTGACCCTCTTCAACGAAGAAGAACTTCCCAGGAACAAAGGCAACTTTACGTTCAACAGCTTTCCAATATATCTCTTCGGCATCCACCCCATTAGGTCCTTCTACCCATAGGAACATACCCCCTTCAGGCTCTGTCCATTGATAAGACTTGGGTAGATATTTATCCATTGCGCGTAACATCGCTTCTTGGCGTGGTTGATATAACGCTATGATTTTCGGGATTTGGTCATAGATATATCCGCCTGTGATATATTCTGCTGTGAGTGCCTGTGCATAAGTATTACTATGAAGGTCTGCACCTTGCTTGGCAATTGTTAACCACTGACGAATGAGAGGGGGGGCGATGCAAAACCCAATGCGTAACCCTGGCGCAAAAATCTTCGATACTGTGCTAATATGCACAGTATGTTCAGGTGCATAATGATACAAAGGTGTCACAACCTCGCCACGATACCGCAACGCACTATAAGGGTCATCTTCTACAACTAAGGCGTTATGCTTTTTAATTACTTCTGCAACTTGTTGACGGCGTTCTTCTGTTAATGTGCGCCCTGTGGGATTTTGGAATGTCGTGACCAGATAAACAAACTTGACTGTATTGTTTGTTAAAACCGCATCAAGTGATTCAGGAATAATCCCGTCATTATCTGTTTCGATACTGACATAAGTTGGCTCGTAGGCATTAAATGCAGAAATTGCACCCAGATAACTAGGGGATTCCAATGCAACAACATCCCCAGGGGTAATGAGAATCTTGGCAATGGTATCTAATACACTCTGCGACCCATTGAATACGAGAATCTCATCATAGGTGACATCTAGCTTTTTATGTTTTACATAGTCAACTAAAGCATGGCGCAGTGGTTCAAAGCCTTCTGTGACATCATATTGTAGTGATGATGACCCATATTTATTGAGAACCTCCTCATTGATGGTATAAAGTTGTTCTAGGGGGAAGCTCTCTTCGGCAGGGATACCACCTGCTAATGAAATCATCCCTGGTTGTGCTACCACTTTTAATATTTGGCGGATAGCATTATTTTTCATATTGTTAGTGCGTTGGCTGAGTAGGTGTTGGAAATTTTGTGACATAAGAATAACCTTACATAAAATAATGAGAATCAATAATGCTCTATAACAAAAAAGCTGACTATCAGTATAGCCAGCCTTAAAGTTAAATGATTGTATTGTATTGCTTACCCTAGATAATCACGTAGATTATGGGCGAGGCGTGGATGGCGTAAACGGCGTAATGCTTCTTTTTCAAGTTGACGAATACGTTCACGGCTGAGTCCAAACTTGTTTGCGATTTCTTCTAATGTGTGAGGTTCGCCACCTCCTAGACCAAAGCGTAAACGTAAAATATGGCTTTGGCGTGGTGTCAGTTCGGCTAAGACTTCTTCGATTGTCTCTTCTAACAAATTTTGTGTCGCAGAATCGACAGGGCTAGGTGTGTCTTGGTCTTCGATAAAATCACCAAATTCGCTATCACCATCTTCACCAACAGGGCGTTCTAATGCGATTGCGTGTTGGCTGGCATCCATCATGGCATGAACAGTTTCCGCTGGTAACTCCATTGAAGCAGCAATTTCTTCAGCAGTCGCACGTCGTCCTAATGTTTGTTCAAGTTCTTGGGCTGTGCGATACATTTGGCGGATACGTTCTGTCATGTGGAGGGGAATACGGATGGTGCGGGTCTTCTGGGCAAGTGCGCGGGTAATGGCTTGGCGAATCCACCATGTTGCATAAGTGCTGAAGCGATTGCCTCGTGCATAATCGTATTTATCGACTGCACGCATGAGTCCGACATTACCTTCTTGTATCAAATCGGGGAAGGGCAGTCCTTGACCCATATACCGCTTCGCGATACTGACGACGAGTCTTGTGTTGGCGCGTCCGAGATGCTCACGTGCGCTCTGACCATCATAGACAACATGGCGTAAATGTCTGCGCCACCGTTCTGTCTTTTCTACAACATCATCTTGTTCGAGGCGGTTCTTGGCTTTTAACCCACGTTCTATTCGCTTGGCTAAATCAATTTCATCTTGTGCTGTGAGGAGTGGTTCTTGAGCCATTTGGCGAAAATAAAGTCCAACAGGATCATCGGAAGAAATTGCGCTGATGTCTGCAACTGATGGGTCATGTACCATCTCACGACTATCATAATCGTTGTCAACATGATCATCTACACTTTTATCACGCGCATTCTCATTTTCTTTTTGTAATTCTATGCCCAGCTCATCTAATTCGTATAAAATATTTTTGAGGGCAATACGGTCTTCGCCGTCATCTTCCAGTACTTCAATAACATCTTCGTAAGTAATGTAGCCACGTTTATCGGCAAGATCAATCAATGTCTGTATCACGATGAAAACCCCTGCTTACTATTTATAATGAATAAATGTAGTACTTTAATTTAATTGTTAATGTATGTTACTTGATGATGATATTAATTAAAATAAATTTAATGTAGTCTGTCGATGGATAAACTGCACTAACTTAATCATATACAAAATGTTAGATTACACAAGTCATTTATAAATTATTTTCAAAGTTGAGTATCTGACTATAATTCAGTAATGCCTCTATTATGAATTGTTGTGATTTTGCTTAAATTTTGATTTTCAGACAAACTTTACCTTTCTGTCGTCAGTAATTTGTTATAATAAGGTTGGTAAAAATTGTGTAACATCTATATTTTGTGTAATATTAGGGTGTAGATGTAACTGTAAGCGCAAATGATTAAGGATGGCGCATGTCAACACGACGTTTCACTGATGACTTACCAGACCCTAAACCCTCACCTTTGGATGTGATAGAGTCTGTCCAATCCGAAACAGCGGCTCCTCAACCGTTGCCAACTGAATCTGTCCCAGAGCCTGTTCAACGTGTTCCGCGTGGTCAGACTAAAAATCGTGGTGGTGCACACCTTCCTCGAACACTCACTCAGGTGATTAATGAGGCAAATGATAAAGTTGTGCAAGGCGATTTGGTTGATTACGTACCCATGCCAACAGGATTTGACCCACTTGATGGATTCATTGGGGGGGGATTACGTAAAACAGAACTTATCTTATTAGGTGGCGCACAAGGGATTGGTAAAACAATTGCGACATTACAAATGGCACGTAATATTGCATCCCGCCCTGACCAATATGCCTTCTATCTATCATATGAACACACCGAAACGCATTTGATGCATCGGTTGATGTGTCTTGAAAGTTTGAATCCACCAGAAATTGATATTGCATCGGGCATTAAATTACGTGACCTTTATCAAATCATCGTTGCTCAACGTGCTAAGAAGTTCATGGGACGTGATGATGCGGCCAGTTCATTACAAGCGATTTTGCGTGACCATCCAAAGACAGCACCTGCTCTAGGACGGATGATGCGCTATGCTGACCGTCTGATTATGTTAAAAGCAAGTCCTGCTGTGACAAACTTACGGGCAATTAAAGAAATGACAGCCCGTCTCGCAGATGCAACAGGTGGTAATGTGACCTTATTTGTCGATTATCTGCAAAAAGTTGCTGTGCATCCTGAACGCCCTCGTGATGAAAACGACAAAGTAACGATTATCGTTGAAGGTTTGAAGGACATCGCCTTATCTCTAGATGTCCCTGTCTTCTCGATCGTGGCGGCTGACCGTGAAGGATTAAAGAGTAAACGGATTCACCTCTATCACTTGCGGGGTAGTAGTGCATTGGATTATGAATCTGACATTGCAATTATCATGAATAACAAATATCAGATTTTGGCAAAAGACCATGTTGCCTTCAACCCTTATACTGCCAAGCAATATCGTAATTGGGTGGTTTGGACAATTGAGAAAAACCGCGCTGGACGTGCAATGACCGATATGGAATTTGAAATTTTTGGTCAACACTTCGCATTCAATCCGCGTGG
>CAYGTY010000035.1:0-15858 GCA_964352825.1 uncultured Anaerolineaceae bacterium | reverse complement strand
TGACCGATATGGAATTTGAAATTTTTGGTCAACACTTCGCATTCAATCCGCGTGGGCAAAAAGTCCAGCAACAATTGATTGATAATAAGGTTATCGAAAACTAAACCTTCGCTCAATCATTAATATTTAGAATCTCTTATACATAGACTGTATGGGAGATTTTTTTTGTTTACTCTAAAAACGACTTGATTAAGTGTTGCCTAAATATGCTATATAGTCTTGTGCGATACTCTCATATCCGAGATGATGTAAGACTGCTAATGTTTGGGCACGATGATCGGTACTATGATTGATGATATGTGTTAAGGCTTGTGCAACTGTAACGCTGGCATTTTCATCCCACCATGGCGCTTTAATACGACGTTGAAGTTCATCATCTGTTAAAGCCTGAATATATGCCATATTATTTTTATTGACATCATCCCAAACCTTGCGGAAACTTTCACGATCTTCAAGATTTTTTTGCTCTTCTTCAGAAATAAATTTCGATTCTCCTGTTGCAAGAAAAGTGATCCACCATTGCTGTAGATATAGCCAATGTAAGAGTTGTTTATGAATTGAGCCCACTGAATATGTATTTTCTTTAAGATAATCTGTTTGTGAGGCTTGCATGACACAATCCCAAACACGTTGATTTGCCCAGTTATTATAGTGAAATAGCTCTATAAAATAATCTTTAGTCACATTTAATTCCTTTTTTAGACCTTTTGTGACCTCTATTGTACTACATATTTTATTTGTATCTATAGTTTCATTGAAAAATTTAATAGGCAAATAAAAAAGACGAGACCGATAATGCCTCGCCTTTAAATATTCAGTTTTAGAGTTCTCTAGTCCGCACCTTCGGATTCGATACGATCTTGATAAAGGTTGATATGGTTAAGTTTCGATAACTCACGGACTTGGTCAGCAGCATGATAACTACTCCTTACCAATGGACCACTTTCGACCCATTTAAAGCCCAGTTCAAGTCCATATTCACGTAAATGGTCAAATTCCTCTGGCGTATAATACCGCTCAATTGGTAAATGCTTTTTACTAGGTTGCAGATATTGACCGAGTGTCAAAATATCAACACCTACATTGACCAAGTCTTGCATCGTTTCTTTGACTTCTTCGATTGTTTCGCCAAGCCCCAACATAATCCCTGATTTGGTCAGGACTAAAGGATCCATTGCTTTTGCATTTCGCAAGGTGTCTAAAGCCCATTCGTATTTATCTTGTGGTTGTACCGTCTTAAATAAACGAGGAACAGTCTCCACATTATGATTAAGAATTTCAGGTTGAGCATCCATCACGATTTTAAGTGCCATCTCACTTCCCTTGAAATCAGGAATCAAGACTTCGATTGAACAGCCCGGTTGTAATTGGCGGATACGACGAATGACCATCGCAAAAATGGGCGCACCACCATCGGGTCTATCATCACGGTTGACGCTGGTGATAACAACATGTTGTAATCCCATCGCGCGGACACTCTGTGCAATGCGGTTTGGCTCTGCCCAATCAAGTGGGTTAGGGCGACCTGTTTTAATATCACAAAATCCACAGCTACGAGTACAGGTATCACCCATCATCAAGAATGTAGCTGTTCCACTTCCCCAACATTCCCCGATATTCGGGCATTGCGCTTCTTCGCAGACTGTATGCAGGGTCTTACTCCGCATCAAATTTTTAACGTTTTCATACGTTTCGCCACTGGGTGCTTTTACGCGAATCCAAGGTGGACGACGACGCGGATTTTTAGGGTCAGGTTGCCACTCTGTAGAACTGGTGACAGGGATGGCATCTGGTTGAATCATATCACTCACAATAAGTCTCCATTCATCCGATTGCAATATGTTGCATTCGTTTGTGTTTGCCCATTATATATCAAGAACCTACACAATTTCTATAAGTTGCATGTTAGCATTTTTTATTGGATTCGTTTTGTATGCTTTTGTTATGTTATGCTATGACGATAGTTTACACACAAGTTGAAGACAATGACATCAATCACACTCAAAAACATCAATAAAACTTTTTACGATAAAACAAATAAACTCACACCAGTACTTGGGATAAAAGACTTTAATTTACATATTAAGTCTGGTGAATCGCTTGTTATACTGGGTCCATCTGGTTGCGGAAAAACAACTTTATTGCGCCTCATCGCTGGGTTAGACCAGCCAGATAGCGGTGTTGTTCTCCATAATGATAGACCATTGGACAACATCCCAATCGAGCATCGTGGTATTGGGATGGTATTCCAGAATTATGTTCTGATACCGCATTGGGAAAGTCGTAAAACTGTTGGCTTTTTCTTGCGCTTACGTAAGCGTGAACATGAAGTACCTGCTCATGTCGAAATGGTGTCAAAGATTACCGGTGTTAATATCGAAATGCTAATGGGTAAGTTCCCGCGTAATTTATCAGGTGGGGAAAAACAGCGTGTTTCGATTGCGAGGGCATTTGCGCGTGATTTACAACTTCTATTATTCGATGAACCTTTTGCAAACCTTGATGCTAAATTTCGAACACAGGCACGGATTGAACTCAAGCGTTTGACCAATCAATTTGATGTGACCTTGGTTTATGTGACACATGATCAAGTTGAAGCGATGAGCATTGCTGACCGTATTATCGTCTTGGATGCTGGGCGAATTATCCAAATGGGAACATACCAACACTTACATGATGACCCTGATAATTTATTTGTTGCTGAATTTATTGGAACGCCGACGATTAATACCTTTTGGGGCAAAGTGCTAGACGGGGAATGGGATGGTAGTTATATGGGACGGGCAAAACTCCCACAATCCATTGAGGAGGGAAGGGAAGTCATTGTTGCAATCCGACCTGAACATATCAAACTAATTGACAAAACAGGTATCCCAGCGGTGATTGATAGTGTCATTCCCTATTACGCCGAAAAATATCAATTACTAGAGGTCTGGTTACGGAAGCGACGCTGGCAAGTGCAAGTCCCTTTAGAAGTTTCGTTTGAAGTTGGTGAAACGGTCTATTGTCAGTTGGATTGGGAACAAGCCTATTTCTTCCAAGCTGAATCAGGTGACCGAATTCGCTAATCAAAAGCGACTAAATCACGTAGATTATCGAGGGTTGCTTGACCAATACCTGATACATTGTCTAGATCTTCAAGTTGTGTAAACGGTCCATTCTCTTCACGATAAGCGATAATACGCTCTGCCGTTGCCTCACCAATACCTGGGAGTGTCTGAAGCTCCGCACTTGTTGCCGTGTTGAGGTATATAACATTACCGCCCGATGGTGTTGGTAAAATATCTGAGCTTGATTGCGTTTCAGATTCATTGACGATAATTTGCGGGACATGAATCTGGTCACCATCCCTTAAAATACCTGCCATATTAACAAGACTTTGATTGGCATTATCTGTAAATCCACCAGAGGCTGAAATTACATCCATTACGCGACTGTTGTATGGGACTTCTACAGTTGTATCAGGTTGGTTAACTGCGCCCGTGATATAAACCAGAATGGGTGATGGGGTTGCTGTTGGAAGAGGTGTGGCGGTTGGAATAGGTGGGTTGATTGTAATTTGAACGGGTTCAGGACGGGATGCTAAAAGCAAAGCACCACTACCAATAATTAATAATACGATAATCACAAAAGCTATAAATGTTGATAGTGGTGATGTTTGTGATGACATACGAACCTCAACAGTAGGATAGACTCATAATAGCCATCAGTATAACGATATTTTTTAAATTGAGCTACTTCTTATCATCAATCCAAACAGGCAAATGTCCAAGTGCGATAATATTATGCCATTGTGCGCGGTCGCCTTCTGTAAAAATGGCAGCTTCTGCAACAACATCCGCACCTGCTTTATCCATAATCAAACGCATCCCTTGTAATGTGCTTCCTGTGGAAATGACATCATCAAGAATCACAACCCGTTTCCCCGCAACAAGTTCGCGGTCTTTTTCATCAAGAAATAGGGTTTGTGGTTGACCTGTTGTAATACTATGGGTTTCGCTTTGTAGTGCATTTCCCATGTAGGGTTTATAAGTTTTGCGTAAAACAATATAGGGGAGTTTTGTATCGGTACTTAATGCGTGAGCCAGTGGAATAGATTTGGCTTCGGCTGTAACAAGAATATCAATCTTTTTGTCTTTGAGCTTCTTTGCTAATTCTTTACTCGCAGCATTAACAAACTCTGCATCACCGAGGATATTCAGAATTGCAATTTTGATACCTTCTTTAACTTCAAATATACGCAAATCACGCTTTACACCTGCAACTTCAACGGGATATGTTTCTTGGGACATTGATTTTCCTTATCACGATAGTCTGATTTATATTCTAATTATAACGCGCCATTACCATCATGAAAAACTAATTTTTCATCACTTATCAGAATTTCATCCCCGACTGATAGTTTGGTTAAACCTGAAATCGGCTTATCATTTAGATATGTCCCGTTGGTGCTTCCTAAATCTTCAATGACATAATTATTTCCGACACGCCGTATCTGTGCATGGAAACGAGAAACCCCTTTTTTGTTGATGTGAATATCATTGCGTGAGGAACGTCCAATCTGGATGAGGTCACCTGATAATTCGATTGTCTTGCCATCTACGGTTAGATGTGTGGGTGGTGTGACATGTTCACGGGTGATGGGGGTGGGTGGTTTACTGATGTTGTACACTTCGCTATCATTGATAATATTGCCCTCACCGTCTGTAACGAGTCCACGTTTTTCCATTTCACGCATGACTTCTCGTCTGCGTAAGACCATTGTTTCGTCATGGCGACTGGTTAAAGTATACATTGCCTGTGTAGACATTGTTTTTCTGCTGTAATTATCGTAGCTATCTGGGTCATGTTCCATTTGATCTGCTTGTGTTTGGAGTGCAGACCTTTCTTCATCGATTTTGGCATTATCAACACCTGCATTATCTATATCGGATATTGCACCTTTGAGGATGTCTGTTGCTTCTTTGTATTTCCCTTTATCTGCTTCTTTAATCGCTTCTTTACGCGCATTTGCAGCTTTTAGCAAAAGGACGTTCTCCATGATTTCAGCGTTCCGCATTGGCAATGTTGTCGGGGCATTTACTTTAAGTGGAACTGTCCATGTGTGATGTTGGCTTCCACCGTCCATTGTGAGTTCATCGTAATCGAACTTTAATGTGGCAATGTCTATTTCCCCAATGGATTCTAGATTGGGGACTGTCAATTCTAAGACAAGTGTCTTTTCTTCACGGGCATACACATCCCCTAACCGATAACTCCGTATCGATTTATCTTTAAAGTGTGGATAGGCATTTAACTGCTTAACATCGGTAATATGGTCGGTTGAGGTTAAGCTGACTGTTAGGTTTTGCCCAATAACACTTAATAAACCCTGTAATTCCTCATTAAAGATGGTTGGAGCAACTTCAGGACTTTCTATAAAATAAAATGCGCCACCGCCTGCATTTGCCATACCCATCATGAGGTCTTCGTTGAAATCTTCACCCAATCCCATTGTTGTTGTGCTAATGCCTGTTTCTGCGTAGCGTTTCGCCACTAAGCTAATTAGTTTATTGGGGTCGGTTAGACCTTTATTTGCTAGACCATCACTCATCAAAATAACACGGTTGAGCTTGTCGCTTGAGAATTGTTGCTCCACATGATTACAACCCTGCAACCATCCACCACTGAGGTTCGTTGTTGCACTGATGCGAATTTTTTCGATCTTTTGATTGATGGTATCTTTATTGACCACAAGCCCTGGTTCAATCAGAGTTTCGATACGGTCGTTATAAAGTACAACAGATAGATAATCTAATGGGGTTAAGTTCTGGACAAGAAATTGTGCGGCTTGGCGTGTATATTCTATTTTTGCGCCAGCCATTGACCCGCTTCTGTCAATCACGAGGCTGATGTTAAGTGGACGACGGTTTTTGACATCAGGCGGACTATGACCAACAAAACGTACCATTAAGTAAACATGGGGTGAGCGTTCCATTGTGAATATATCATAGTCAAGCAAGAAATCATCAGTCATCTTAAAGCCCTATAATTGCAGTCATTGTATAAATATTGTAGCATAGCTTTAGGGGACTGCGATATATTATCCGTATGTGACCAACCCATCTGTAATCTGCCCATCCACCAAGGTTAAAACGCGATCCATACGTTGTGCTAGTTTTGGATCATGCGTGACAAGGATTACAGTTGTTCCGCTTTCGTTACGGATGGTATTTAATGCCGCCATTACATTTGCGCCTGATTTTGTATCTAAGTTACCTGTGGGTTCATCTGCCAGCAGAATCGGTGGGTCGTTTGCTAGGGCGCGTGCAATCGCAACTCGTTGTTGTTGACCACCACTGAGTTCATTGGGGCGGTGATGAAACCGATCACCCAAGCCGAGCATCTCTAGTAATTCTTTGGCACGTTTTTGTGGTTTATGGCGACGGGTCTGTGCAAACTCTATCGGTAATGCGACATTTTCAAGAGCGGTTAAGGTTGGTATCAGATTGAAGAATTGAAAGATAAACCCAATTTTTTCGTTTCGTATTTCTGTCAGTTGGTTTTCATTCATGCGCGTGATGTCGATACCATCAATTTCAATTGTACCGTCAGTTGGGCTATCTAAACCGCCAATAATACCCAGTAAGGTACTTTTCCCACTACCCGAAGGTCCGATGATACCCACCATTTCGTTTTGATGAATTTCCATATTTACACCACGCAGGGCATGGATGGTATGAGAGCCTAGCTTGAGGTCGCGTGTGATGTTTGTTGCACGAATTACAGCTTGTGTCATAAGGGTATTTTCCTAGTTGGTATAATGCGATATAAGCTATTATACGTACACCTTGCAAGATTGTTGCACCCCAATTCGGAGTATTCTCTAAGGATTTGCTTAATTTTGTGTACAATGGGTTAAATTGATTTTGTGTAGGAGAAATATTGTGACGGATGTTTTAGTTGTTGATTCAGCCCCATCTATTCGTCAGTTGTTTGTTGCTGGCTTGACAGGATTCGGTTTTAGTGTCACTGATGTGGAATCGTATCAGCAAGCTATTGATTATATTGATGCTGGGAATATCCCATATGTTGCTATAGTGGATTTTCATCGTAATGATGCGACAGGAAAAGAATTTTTGCAATATTTACAACAAACACCAGAGTATCAAAAAACAAAAGTAATTGTCACAACTGTGAATTCATTGACAGAAGACGAGCAGGAAGAGTTGGGGGTTGATGCCGTGATGGTCAAACCTGTTGATTTTTCTAAGTTGGTCAAGGCAGTGTATTTGTTCCACCGCCCTGACCCCAAAGATTAAAGCCGTTTAAACTTCGTTAATGATACTGAAAATCATCGGACGACGTTTTGTTTCACTGTAAATCATTTTACTCAGACTGTCTTCTACCATAATACGTCGGTTGCCGTTTGCACTCCGATTGCTATTCATTATGTTAGTGACATTTTCGCGAATCTGTTCAAGTAGGTCTTCGGCATCTTTCAGATAGACAAAGCCCCGTGACACAATGCGGGGTTCTTCCAAGATTTTACCTGTTTCTTGGTCAATATTGATACTGACAATCATAAATCCATCACGCGCCAAGATTTCACGGTCATGAATAACAGCACGCCCTACATCTCCGACACCACTACCATCAACAAACACATATCCACCGGGTTGACGTTCACCCACGGTAATGCCTTTACTGCCGATTTCAATGGTCGTACCATTTTCAATCACAATAATATTTTCTTCAGGAATACCATGTTCTTGACCGAGCTTGGCATGAAGGTGTAGATGGCGGATTTCACCATGTACAGGCATGAGATGCTTCGGTTGTGTTAGGTTGAGCATGAGTCGCATTTCTTCTTGACGAGCATGACCTGACACATGGACAGATTCAATTGGGTCATAAATCACATCTGCACCACGTTGAATGAGGCGGTTGATAGTGCGATAGACCATTTCTTCGTTTCCTGGGATTGGGTGCGAGGATAAAATGATGGTATCATTCTCACGGATGTCTAATTGACGATGGCGACCTGCTGCTAGACGACCTAACACTGCTGATGGTTCACCTTGTGAGCCTGTGACCATAAAGACAACTTTATGGGGTGGAAGTGTTTGGGCGCGACCAATATCAACTAGAATATCTTCATCTATTTCAAGATAGCCTAGTTTGCGGGCAATCTTTGCATATTCAGACATGGTATAGCCCGTGATACAGACTTTACGATTATGCTTTTCAGCAGCATTCACAACTTGTTGTACACGCGAAATCAGGGACGCAAAGGTTGCGACCATGATACGTCCTTTTGCCCGACGGAAAACACGATCTAATCCACCTGCAATAACGGCTTCGGACTGTGTCCAGCCTGTTTTATCAGAATTCGTGCTATCTGCCATTAATAAGACAACACCGCGTTGTGCAAAACTTGCCAACCGTGCGTAGTCTGTTTTTCTGCCGTGTACAGGAGTGTTATCAAATTTATAATCGCCTGTATGAACGACCATACCATGTGGTGTGTGAATTCCATATCCCACACAATCGGGGATACTATGACATACATGGAAGCTCTCTAGGTTAAATGGACCGACTTCTAGTTTGTCGCCCGCATCAAATGTAATGAGTTCAACTTTTTCAAGTAAACGCGCATTTTTCAATTTTACCTTTAGCAGTCCTGTTGTCAGGGGTGTTGCATAAAGTGGAATACCTGGAAATGCTTGTACTGCATGTTGGACTGCACCAATATGATCTTCGTGACCATGTGTAAATAAAAGCCCGTGTAATTTGATATCATCACGTTCTTCTAGCCAACGGAAATCTGGAATGATGTAGTCAACACCGTGCATATCATTGGCTGGAAACATGATGCCACAATCGATAAGGAAGCCTTGACCGTCTTGTTCAAACAAGGTCATGTTCTTACCGATTTCACCAAGTCCACCGATAGGGGTTATCTTAAATTTTGGTTTTTTTGCCATGTAATGTATTCTCCAATACAAATAGCCCGTCAACACCTGATTGTGTTACGGGTACGGTTATTTCTAAAACTTGCTCAGTTATCTACCAATAAGCTCGCTTTCGCTTACTACTTACAGAAAATTCTCATTTATCATGCCATTGTCTGGGCATGTTAGAATCCAAAGTCAATTAACATATCATTTTATTATAGCATAATCTTCTATTACGCTTAATCCCAGTCCTCAAACGATAAAAGTCCTGCTAAAACTTGGTCTTGTTCTTCTTGTGTGAGGGCATGGAAGAAGGGCAGACGCAAAAGGCGGTCTGATATATCTTCTGTTACAGGACAATCCCCTTCTTTTCCACCATATTGCTTACCCATATCTGATAAGTGTAGCGGCAAATAATGGAAAACACTATGAATGCCTCTATCTTTCAGATGTTGGATAAGGCGTGTGCGAACCTCTAGGGATGGCAACAACATATAATACATATGATAAGACTGCTCAACATAATCTGGGATTGTTGGTAATTGAACATTGTGGATATTTGACCACTCAACTAGATGTTCTTGATAATAATCCCAAACTTCTTTGCGTCGATTTTGTATCATATCCGCTTGCTCAAATTGCGCCCATAAATAAGCTGCCAACATATCCGATGGCAAATAGCTTGAACCAATGTCAACCCATGTATACTTATCAATCTGTCCGCGGAAGAAACGACTGCGATTTGTCCCTTTTTCGCGAACAATCTCGGCACGTTCAATTAATTCTTCATCATTAATGAGCAGTGCGCCACCTTCTCCACAAGTGAAGTTTTTGGTTTCATGAAAACTCTGTGTCGCAAATTGTCCAAATGTACCGAGATATTGCCCTTTATATTTTGCAAACAGGGCGTGTGCATTATCTTCGATAACAGGAATATTATGTTCTTTAGCAATCGCCATAATTTCATCCATCTCGCAAGCTACACCTGCATAATGAACAAGAACGATAGCGCGTGTTTTGTCTGTAATTAAGTCAGGTAGTTTACGCTCATCAAGGTTCAATGTGTCTGGGCGTACATCTGCAAAGACAGGTCTTGCACCGCGTAAAACAAAGGCGTTAATGGTAGAAACAAAGGTAAATGACGGCACAATAACCTCATCCCCTGCTTCGATACCCAACAACATAGCAGACATCTCTAGTGCATGAGTGCAAGATGTTGTCAGTAATGCCTTAGGTATGGATAACCTATCTTGTAAATATTGGTGGCATTGTTTTGTAAATTGACCATCCCCTGATACATGCCATGTTGCTAGACTATCTTTGATATAGTCTGTTTCATGCCCGAGGTAAGTTGGTTTGTTGAAGGGTATACGATAATCTGCCATTTATCATTTTCCATAGATTCTTAAACAAGTCTAATCACCTATCTATCGTAACATTGATTACCGATAGGAATAGGATAAGTTTGCGTTTATTAGGTCTTTATCTGTTCACTATTCTTCGTGGATTGCCCAACGATATATGCAGGTTTGTCCATGATACGCAGGTGCATCCGTGCTAGATATTCACCAATGATGCCCAACATAAACATTTGCGCCCCAGCGAAAATTGCAATAATGGATGCTGTGAATGTAAATCCTGGTACATCATATTGAAAAATAAGTATGCGAATGACAATCACATAAAATAACAAAATAAACCCAAAAAAGGTCATGACAAGACCTAGGAAACTAGCAAAACGCAATGGTAAGGTGCTGAAACCTGTAACCATGTTGAAGGTATGAGTGACTAATTTGCTAAAGGTATAATTGGATATACCGATTGTTCGGGGCGCGTGTGGTGTCGAAATTGCAGTAAAGCGTGTTGTTCCCCATGTGAGCAAGACATCGATATTCACGAGTGGACCACGATAATCGATAAAGGCTTCGCGTAGTGGTGTCCGAAATGCTCGGAATGCACTAATGCTTCGTGCGGTTTCTGCGCCCATAGCCCCTTGCAAGACAATTTTGGTAACTTGTGATGCAATGTCCCGTAAGAACCCATGCTGTTCTTGTTCAGGTGTACCATAAGCGACATCATATCCATCATCTAATAGTTGAACGAGGTCTTTTATTTTATTGACAGGATGCTGTAAATCATCGTCCATTGTGACAATAATCTCATGTGATGCTTGGCGGATGCCACATAGAAGCGCGCTATGCTGACCATAATTTCGCATGAGTTGAAAACCGCTTACCCACTCATAGTCTTGTGAAAGCTGTTGAATCACCTGCCAGCTATTATCACCACCATTGTCTTCTACAAGAATGGCTTCATAGCTATCGGTTAAAGTCGGCAATGTTGTTGCAAGTTGCTCAATCACTAAGCTAATACTATCTTGACTTCTATATACAGGGATTACAACGGAGATTGAGGGCATAATATAATTCCTCTACATCGGGTATGTGGTAAGTGTTTTTGATGGAGATTTTAGAATATGTGAGGCATTGCTTACGTCTTCACCATCGAATTGCACATCTTTTAATAAGAGCGTACCATCGCCTGTCAGAATGACTGTTCCAACATCTTTATAAATTTCAGCAACCCGTCCATGTACTCGCGCAACATATTCTCTCGGATGAGTTTGTAGCTCAGCAGACCAGATCGTCAGTTTCTTGCCATCGACATAACAAAATGCCCCTGGGTAAGGTTTTGTCGATGCACGAATGAGATTATAAATCTCTTGGGAAGACTTTGACCAATCAATTCGACTATCATCAGGTGTCCATTTACAGGTGAATGTTGCTTTCTCATGATTTTGTGGTGTAGCTATTGCTGTTCCAGTGATGAGTGTGTCAAAGTTTTTAGTGATGAGCTTTAAATAAGTCTGGGTAACTTTTTCGACAAGGGTAGCAATCGTGTCATCTGTGGTGATAGGGACACGGTCTTGGTCAATGATGTCGCCTGCATCAACCTCTTCAACGACCTCAAATAATGTAACGCCTGTTTCTGTTTCTCCATTAATCATCGCCCATAGTGTTGGTGCAAACCCTCGATATTTCGGTAGCAGAGAGTCATGGAAAACATATGACCCAAGTTTTGCACGTTCATAAATTCGAGGAGGGACTAAATAGCGCCAACTGACCATAAACATCAAATCAACATCGTCAGTATCCCAAAACGAATCCCATTTTTTATGGCTTACGTTCCGTGATTCATAAAAGGTTATCTTATGGCTTTGGCTAAGTAGTTGTATATCATCCAAAAATGCAGGTTCCCACGGGTCTTCACGAAAACTAAATACTGTGAAACGATGCTCTGCTCCCAGCTCTAGTAAACGCTCAAGAAATTGATACCCTCGGTTTGTCGCGCATAGCACTACGATGTGCATGGCTATATCTCCATTGTGTTGCTATATACAACATAGACATTATGCTGTTTATGGTATTTTAGACAAGGGGAGGTTTAACAGCCAGATAAGAGAATAAAACGAGTCTCACTTATCCGACTGTGTGATAAGATGTCTAACTATATCGTTTTTGGAGGGCACGATGTACACGATTGGAAACTCGTAAGACGGCATCTGGGTTGTGTTCACCCAGCGAACCCCCTTCTTCTATGAAAGCATTGCGTAATATCAGACCCCAATTCCCTGTACTACGACGTGCGCCGTCATAAATATAGTGTTCTGGTGTTTCGGCAACCCGTCCACTCGGTGGGTTTAGCATCCGTTGCAAACTCATATATACATCGTCAATATCACGCGGGCTGACTTCACTAATATCAATAAGGTGACGGTGCATGTAATCACGTTTGAGTTCATAAAATTCATCAATCGCCATCTCTGTACCTGCAGCTGTTTTAACAACAATATCGCTACCATGACGGTCTGATTCATCTTGTAAACTTTGATAGGTCTGTTGATCTAATGGTCCGATGATGGCTAACAATATTGGGTCATCATATAGTGGACCGAGGTCTGTCCCATGTTTACGGAAGTAATTTTCGACCAAGACATGTGTAAACTCTAAATCAGTTAATACAGCAGCTTGACGTGATGCGCTGATGTTGACAGGTAAACCTGTACTCTCAATGGTACAGATTCGCTTTGTGCCACCTAAGTCTGGGCGAACACGACCGATTGGATTGTGCATGACGGAGACTGGTGAATCTAAAGAATCGTCAAACAATAATGCGCGTGCGGCTGCGTTTGCTCTATCTGAAGATAGTAAGCCTGTGTAATCGGCAAGTCCTGTATCTGTGAAATGTGGCGTGACAGGTATTTCTAAATATCGCCCTGTGACGGTTGTACGGCGTAAATATTCGCGCGTACATAATAATTCTGGGTCACACGTTCCGTTGACAAATGGACCGCCCTTGAGAATTGCTTTACTTACGATGGCAGTTGCGCTATGAAGCATTGTATAAAAGGTAAATAATCCTAATGCCTCTGACCGTCCAGCAATATCCAAATGAACATGACAACCTTGTAAACGAAAGGTTTCTACAAAATTAGACGCTGGGTCAATGCCATATCGACGATGAGCGTCACTGAGACTTTCCAAATATTCTGGGAAGGCATTATTGACCTCTTGCATCACATCAACAGCCGTCTGGACTTTGGGGTCAGGTGTTAGCGCAAAATCGCTATGCAATGGATATGACGACATAATGGCTGTGTGTAGCTCTGTTGCTTGACCTGCCGCCACCAAAGAGTACATGATGTTGTCTAAAGACTGGCGCATCCGATGATACCCAATGCTTGGTGCAATGTGAACCTCAACCTGATACATGCAGGCTTCACGGTCGACTTGTGGTGTGATGCCGAGACGGTGAGCTTGGCTTCGATAAATCTGGATGAACTCCTGCATTTGTGCTTCGCTAGGACCTGATCCATCTTCTTTGAATAGCCCTAATTCTAATTCTGCGCCTAATGAGCGTAATTTGGTTTTAGGATTATCTGTTTCATCGAGGTTTGTATGATTGACACTTGGGTTAAAGTTATACGGGGTGATGCTACTCAACAGAGGTTTGGATTTGCGATAGCGTTTACTTACGAAGCTGGCGAGTAAATATTTTTTGCCATTTATCTCACCGAGTATGCTATTTCCAGATTCTGTTGATGAGTGAAAAGTAGAAATGGGAATACCAGTGGAATTAGATAAGTCTTCTAGTGGGAGGCTATCATCAGTTGTACTACTTGCTAATTCTTTCAGACGCTGATTAAATCTGCGTTTTTGGTCTTCTATATCCGACCATGGAACTGTCGAACTGTAAGCCTCTAACTCATCGTTTGAGGGCAGGGGCGTATCCATGAGTATCTCCTGCAAAATGTTTTCTTAATATGAACTAATTTTGGTCTATTGTTAAGCCACATACAAGGGATAATTTGTACAAAACTACCTTGTCACTTCTCATAGCCTAACTCTAAAATAAGAAACATACAAATTTATAGCACTCGATGTCGCATGTTTTGTGATATAATCACGCCGTTCTGTTTAAATTAATCTGATACATGTAAGGAGACCATTTAACAATGGCTTACGATAAAATTGTTGTGCCAGCAACTGGCGAAAAAATTACATTTACCGACGGTAAGATGAATGTTCCTGATAACCCAATCCTACTCTTTATTGAAGGAGATGGTATTGGTTATGACATCATGACTGCAAGCAAACGTATCTGGGATGCGGCTGTTGAAAAAGCATATGGTGGCAAGCGTGAAATCTCTTGGATGGAAGTCTACTCAGGGGAGAAAGCGGCTGGGCTATATGATGGCGATTATATGCCAGAAGAAACCTTCGACGCATTACGTGAATATTATGTAGGTATCAAAGGTCCTTTGACAACACCTGTGGGCGGTGGCTTCCGTAGCTTGAATGTGACACTCCGCCAAGTGCTTGACCTCTATAGCTGTATTCGTCCAGTGCGTTGGTTCAAAGGCGTTCCTAGCCCAGTTAAAAACCCTCAAGATGTTGATGTTGTTATCTTCCGTGAAAACACTGAAGACATCTATGCTGGTATCGAATTTGAAGCAGGTACACCAGAACGTGACAAACTCGAAAAATTCCTCCGCGAGGAATTGGGTGCGACAGGCTTCTTCGAAGGTGCTGGGCTGGGTATTAAACCAATCAGTGAATTCGGTAGTAAACGTTTGATTCGTGCTGCGATTAAATATGCAATTGAACGTGGACGTGATAATGTAACGCTTGTGCATAAAGGTAATATCCAGAAGTTTACCGAAGGTGCATTCCAACGTTGGGGTTATGAGCTCGCAAAAGAAGAATTCCCAGAAGAAACAATTTCATGGGAAGAAGTTGCTGCAGAACATGGTGGTAAAGTGCCTGAGGGTAAAATCCTTGTTCAAGATACCATCGCTGATATTATGTTCCAAAAGATGCTCTTGCGTCCAAGTGAACATGATGTCATTGCAACCACAAACCTCAATGGGGATTACCTCAGTGATGCACTGGCTGCCGAAGTGGGTGGTGTGGGTATTGCTCCCGGTGCGAATATCGGTGACGAAATCGCACTCTTTGAAGCAACACACGGTACTGCTCCAAAATATACCAATCTCGATAAAGTGAATCCCGGATCATTGCTCTTTAGTGGTGTGATGATGTTGGAACACCTCGGCTGGTTTGAAGCAGCAGAATTGATTACCAAAGCATACGAAATGACCATCGACCAAAAAGTTGTCACTTATGACTTTGCGCGTCAGATGGAAGATGCGACCGAAGTGAAGACCAGTGAGTTCGCGACCCGTATTATCGAAAATATGGACAGCGTATAGTCACAGTCTTTTAACTTAGACTATTGAAGGGGTGTAGCTAGTTAGCTATGCCTCTTTTTGTTTACTTATTTAATAAATCACCTAGCAAATAATGTGCGTGTATCTCGTTTTCGATTACAATAGAAATGGGGTCAGCATCATACAAGAAAT
>CAYGTY010000034.1:4313-43649 GCA_964352825.1 uncultured Anaerolineaceae bacterium | reverse complement strand
GCGCCGATACTGTAATATGCGAGTCCGTCATATTGTGTCTGAAGCTCCTGCATAATCGGCAACCAATCGATAACCGCTTCTTGTTGTTCACGGTCAAATGGCACAATCACTAGATTATAGTCACCTGTAAAGAAGTCTGGCATTTGAACCGTTTCGCCATTGAGGGTATCACCGCTAACAATCGGGAAGCGCACACAATCGCCTGTTGTCACCTGCACACACTCGACTTGTTGAATGCTCGATGTTTCGGGAGCTTGATTGAGTGCAGTCAGCAGTAAGCCACTTAAAATCAGGGCAATTAACATCACAATACGGAGTTTCATAAAAATGGGATTCCTATAGAACAATCATCAACGAGCATAGCATACTCGCTGATAAGGTGTTTACCTACTGCCAACTGTCATATGAATATGTGATAGCTGTCATTAGGCGAAGCGATAACGACGCAAGACCTCATCAACATGGCTTAACTTGCCCTGCCGTTCCAATAGCTCAAGATGGGCTAAGGTCTCCGCCATCGCAAACCGCCATTCATGCGGTGTGAAGCGGTCAATCGGGAAGATGTGTCCTGCAATATCGTAAATACTACTGTGTCCTGCTTCAATTGCAGATAAAGTATATTCCAAGCGTTCATCGTGGTGGGCAATGAGTTCTTGAATCCGCCCCTGCCAATCGGTAATCAGCCAGCGATGCCCCGGTAAAGCTTGGCGAACTTTGAGGTCAGCTAAAGATTGCAGTGATTCCAGATAATTACCTAATGGATTACCTGAGGTATGCGGCCATAAGCCAATATTCGGGGTAATTTTCATCAAGATATGGTCACCACTGAGCATAAGTTCATCGGCTTCATCATAGAAAATCAGTTGTCCATCACTATGCCCCGGAGCATGTATCATTTGGAATTCACGTGTCCCCATCCGCATCATCTCACCAGCGTGGATATAATCTTGTTTGATGGGATAAGGTTTAGTTAGGTCGCGCGTCGCATTAAAGGCTTGTGACACATTTTCGACAATATTTTCCGACATGCCACAGAGCAATAACCACTGCTGATAGACATCGGCATTCTCTACCCCATAAAACATATCGGCTTGATGCTTTTCGCCTTTTGGTAAATAGACAGGCATCGGTGTATCAACTTGTGCCTGCCACCAACCCGCCATTCCAAAATGGTCAGGGTGCATATGCGTGAGGACAATTTTCTCGATGTCATCAGCCGAGATATTGAGGTGATTAAAAGCGGTTTTCCATTGGGATCGGGCTTCAGGCGTATTCAACCCACTATCGACCATCGTCCAGCCTGATTCACCCTCTAGCAAATAACAATTCACATGATTAAGTGCATAGGGCAATGGAATCCGTATTTGTACAATATCATCGGTAATCTGCTTGATGCCATTATCCGTCATAATTATGCGCTACCCTTTGACCAATAATCGACAACCAGAACCTTATCCAAGTGTGGGTGTAATAGCTCACCAAAGGCTTTATGGTCAGGGTGAGGTAAGTAGGTATCACGATCAGCTTCACTTAAAAAGGTCACTTGAAAACAATGCGTGAAGCCCTGTTGCAAGTTCTCAACACTGACATCAGTTCCCCACTCAAAAGCGTGAATCGCATCGATCTTCTGTTCAAGCTCTGCAAATGCTTCGACAATGCCCTGAACATCAGCATCACTTGCACTCTCTTTGAAGGCGAATAACACAATATGGCGTAACACTTGGCTCATAACCATTTCCTTTTAAATCACTAGGGTAAACACTACTATAAAACGCTTTGTCATAAACGCCTCAAAAACTTGATAACCACAAAGTCACGAAGGACACAAAGAAAAGCTCTCAAAGAAATTGATGTATGGGTCAGACCTTGATGACACAAGCACGTTTAAATAAAAGGTTTTTACTCATCGCTTTTAACTCATCTCTCATTACTGAATTAGAATTCCCCCATATGCGATTTCCTTATTAAGTCGCCGATTCAACTAGCGGACAGACACCATACTGCCGTTGGGCGTTTTATCAACGACAACATGCACGGGGAAGGAATCGCGCAGTTCATCAATATGGGTGATCACAAGAATCATATCAAAGTCAGACTGAATCGTATTGATGGCTTCGACTAACTTGTTACGCCCATCATCATCTTGCGACCCAAACCCCTCATCTATAAACAAGGTGCGGAGATGTGCGCCTGCTCGTCGGGCTAACATTTTGGAGAGGGCAATCCGAATAGCAAAGTTGATGCGGAAGGCTTCCCCACCACTATACATCTCATAACCGCGTGTTCCGAGTTCATCAGCAATTTCAATATCCAGTGTCTCTGCCATCCCACCCGATACTTTTTCGCGTTGTGTTGTCAAACGTAGCGTCATGCGTCCGTTGGTCATGCGGGATAGCAAATTATTGGCTTCAGCTTCTAATTCAGGAATCGCGGTTTCGATAATCATGGCTGGAACACCATTTCGACCAAAGGCAACCCGTAGATGTTCATATACACCTTGCTCATGGAGTGTATCATCAAGGCGTTTTTCTTGGCGTTTTTTGTTATCACGCCCAGCCGCAATTGCCGCTAATTGTTGTTCGGCGATGGTTTTGCGCTCGGCTAAAGTCTGGACTGCTGTACGGAAGCGCGCCACCTCATCGCGTAATTCTCGCTCTTGCTGGACTTTAACCTCTAATACCGCAATCGCATCTTTAATTTCTTCCAGACGAGCCGTGTCATCAACGAGGGCTTGCTCTAATTTCGTCAATCGCACGCCCACATTATCACGCACAGCGACGGCATCAGGTAGATTAAGCTGTGCAAATTCCAGTTGGGTGTGCTGACGGTCATATTCGCGATAGGTTTCGAGTTGTGCTTTGACATCCTCATGTGAATCAGGGTCATAGCCGATGAGTTGCCGTTGCTCATCAATTTGTTTGAGTTGTTCACGCAATTCTTCCCCATACGATTCATCGCGCAAGGTCGTTTCGAGTTGGTCAAGTCGCGTTTGTTCGATATGGAGTTGATCTTGAGCTTCACGGGCTTTGGCAACTTGTTCTTCTAACGCACCAAAGCGTTGTTGCAATGCAGGCAAATTTTTGAGTTGTAATGCCCAACCATCAACTGCTTTTTGTTGATCTTTGCTATCCACATCAATCTCAGCGATTCGGGTGGTATAGTCGCGGTAGGATTCTCGTTTATTGTCGCGGTCGGTTATCAACTGTGCTGTAATGTCATCACGGTGATTGGCGGTTAAATCTTGCCCACATAAAGGACAGGTTGCGCCATCGGCTTCTTGCAGACGCTCCAACCGTTCATTGATAGCCAAACCTTCGGCTTTGAGTGCATCGAGGGTGGCATTCAAACCAGACCGTTCAACCTTCATCTTTTGAATCGCTTGCGTGGTTGCCTCACGTTGGGCATCCAGTGTCTGTAATTCGGTCACTTCTGCTTGAACTGTTTCGAGGTCACTAGAATCTGCAAGGTCAATCTGTTTCTTCAAACCTTCAATACGAGCCTGTATCGCACTACGCTCATTTTCAAGCTCGGCACGGCGGTCACGCAGTTCTTTTTCCAGCCGATTATATTGCTCGTCAAGCTCTTTCATCTGTGCCAATTGCTCTGTAATAGCCGATTGATTTTCACGGGCGGTCAATAATTGCTGATACCCTTGTGTAATCGACTCGCTATTATCAATCGTCAGTTGATACTCTGCAATTTTGTCGTCTTGGCGTTTAATTTCTTCCTCAGCCGCGCCAATATCATCCTCACGCCCCTTGATTGTATTATTCTGAGTGACGAGGCTTTCTTGCTCACGACGTAATGCAGATTCTGAATTTGCGACAAGGTTAAGGCGTTCTTCTGCCTGATGGAGATTTTCCGATGCGTCCTCGTGTTGTTGGCTGACATCTGCGAGTTCTTGTTTATATTGGGGTTCGCGCGCAATTTCTTCATCAATTTTTCTAATTTCATGATTGATAATATCAACCGTGCGTGAAATATCACTCAAGATAGCTTTTGTTCGGTCTTCATAGGTCATCCACTGGTCTAAGCCGAGAATGTCCGACAAGATACGTTTGCGTTCGGCAGGCGTTTTAACTGTAAAGGCATCCGCACGTCCCTGTTGCAAAAACGCCGAATTGACAAAGGTATCATAATCTAAGCGCAAGATGTCATTAATCTTAACCTGCGTATCCCGTACATTCACCTCGTTGATAATCAATGGTGCGTCATCCTCACGCAGAATCATCAAATCCAGTGTACCTGTACTACTACGCCCTTTTCTTGAACGTCGTCTCAATACCCGATAGAGAATACCTTCTTGCTCAAAATCCAACTGAACCTGCATATCATTCTGCCCCAGATGAATCAGCTCATCAGGACGTTTTGCACGGGCTTTCCCCCATAATGACCATGTAACCGCATCCAAAATTGAAGATTTGCCTGCGCCATTTCGTCCAGTTAAACAAGCCAACTCAATTCCATCAAAGATGATTGGATCGGGGGCGCGGTAAGGCATAAAGTTGTGCAGTTCTAAACGAATTGGAATCATAGGCTCTGTCTATTTTTGGGTATCGAACAAGTGTGTTAAGTATACGGTTTTGAGCCTGATAGGTCAAAGGGAAAAGCCAAGCCTGTTTGAAAAGCTATGAGATAAATCCATTAACTTGTATTGCTATCTTGATAGTGATAATCTTGAGGTGCATATAGTTTTATGTTTTATTGACATTTCTCCTAAAGAGGTTATTTTGGCATCAATGCGCGTCTCTTGGTTAGACAGTACCTATCCTGCGCTCTACTTTGAAGTCGATACCGATTTTACAATTAAAGATTATGAAGATGCTGTGGACAGGGCATGGGAAATGTTGGCTGATTATACTGATGATGCCCCTGTTTATGTTGTTGCCGATGTCTCCCAGATACGTAACTTACCCCCACAGATGATCATTACGATGCTCCAGATATACAAATCTCCCCACTCAGCATTTTCGGGTTTAACCATCTTTGTTGGTGCGCCCCGTGTGGTGCGTTACCTGACAACACGCTTTGCTCCTATTTTTCGCACGAGCAAATTTCACTTCGCGGAAAGTCTAGAAGATCTTGATGTGGTTATTGAGAAATATCATCAGAATGCCCAAGGGAAATATCACAACGCAAAAGAATCTAAGTCATCCAATACATAAATCCATCTCCTTATACATACGAACAGCTTCAACAGTCCCCAAGCCCCAACAGAAGATATTGTATTTTACCTCTTACTCTGCGCGCCTTCGTTCCTACATCCATTTATGTTAAGCATTTTTTTAAAGTAAGCGGTCATTTGTTTTTAGATTTTTCGATAATATATTTTGGTTGGCGGACAAGGCAATCCGTTGTCCCTACAGGGTTTGCGTAGGAAAGAGACATGTCTCTTCCACTGATATATATTAATGACTTTCGACCACCTACTTAAGTAGTGTGTCCCAATCTATTTATTGAAATGAACCCAAGACTTTATGCTTCAAAATTGAATCTTAAACTATAATGAGTTAATGTGACCATGGGTGTATAGATGATAAGATGACAGAAATTCGACCTGACCTGCTCCAACGATTAGAATATCTTGCTCAATGGAAAGATGTTGACCCTAATCAACTCCTCGAAGAATGGCTAGACGACCATGAATATGATCGTACCCTTAACGAGATAACAGTTGATGCAGTCATTACGATTGATGTCAACCATCATATCCTAACATTTAATTCATCAGCCGAAAACATATTCGGTTACGCGGCATCAGAAGTCATTGGTAAATCTATCAATATACTTTTGCCATCTTCCTTACATGAGATTCATCAGCAACATATCGAACACTTTGGTCAAGGGGATGAAACCAAACGGTTAATGAATGGACGTGGTCAAATTCAGGGACGACGTAAGGATGGTACACACTTCCCCGCAGAAGCATCCATCGGCAAAACAGGAGAGGACAGTCGATTGCAGTTTCATGTGATTCTGCGTGACATCTCGGAACGTGTTGCCATCTCCCAAAAATTACAACAAAGTGAAGAAAAATTCCGACTATTAATGAATAATATCTTGGACTTTGTTTGTTTACACGATATTGACGGGCGATACAATTACGTCAGTCCTTCATGCTTTCAGATTACAGGGTATCAAGTTGAGGAACTCATAGGTCGTATTCCCTACGATTTTTTCCACCCTGATGATAAAGAGTATGTACGGGAAGTCCATGAGACTATCTTACGCGGTGTGGAAATTAATAGCACAATTTATCGTTTTCAACATAAAAATGGACATTATATTTGGGTAGAGACCAAGACACAGCCTGTTATCAACGCAGATGGGAAAATCTCATATATTGTGACAGGCACGCGTGACATTAGCCCACATGTTACAACCCAACAAGAACTTGAGCAAGAGCGCGACTTACTCGAAAAAATTATGGAAACCAGCCCCTCAGGAATTACCGTTGTTGACAAATCAGGGCAGCTTGATTTTTCCAATAAACGGGCTAGAGAAATCTTACGTTTGCCAGAATCACAGGATACAGAGCGTTCCTATAATTCTGAAGTATGGAAACACACACATTATGACGGTACGCCTTGGCCAGATGAAAAACAGCCTTTTGTCCGTATCATGCAAACAGGTGAAGCCGTCTATGAGGTTCAACATGCGATAGAATCACCTAATGGACAACGTGTCTTATTATCAATCAATGGTGCGCCCTTATTTGATGAGGATGGAAATATTGCAAAGGTCGTCTTCACGATAGAGGATGTTACTGAGCTAAAGCGAGCAGAACAGAGTTTACGCGAATCTTTAAAACAAGAACAACAAGTCACGACCTTAAAGTCACGCTTCTTGTCGATTGTGTCACATGAATTTCGCACCCCCTTGTCGGTGATTATGACATCAGCCGATATCCTCGAACATCATTTACAAGGAATGATGACCGAAGCGGTTGCAAGACGACTAGAGCAAATCCGTCACCAAGTCCGCTACCTCGATGTACAATTGGATGATGTCTCCACTTTGAATAAAGCAAATCAAACGCAAACTCAACTCAACTTAGAGCAGATGTTTGCCATCGATTTGTTATATCAATTAATTGCAGAAACTGAATTAACCTATACCGATTGTCCGCCGATACACCTGATAACACCTCATAAACGTAATGAGTCTTTCTTGCTTGACCCACACCTCATTCAGCACATCTTCTCTAACCTCATATCTAATGCCGCAAAATATTCAGATGGTCAAGGAGAGATAACCATACGTCTTGTTTGTACCGATAACAGCTTGCATTTTACAGTCCGCGATAAGGGACGGGGTATTCATGAAAAAGATAAAGAAAATTTGTTCAATTATTTTTATCGTGGGGATAATGTCGGACAAGTTAAAGGAACAGGTATCGGCTTAGCAGTCGTAAAACAATCTGTAATGGCACATGATGGAACAATAGAATTTGAGAGTACCTTGGGCGTTGGTTCAATTTTTACAGTAACTATCCCAATTCAACATCCAGCATCAGTCTAAGCGATCTCGTGATTGAGAAATACTCGCACGGTCTTTATCAGTTGTCGTGTCGATATTTCATCAAACTGCGAAATAGACACCAGTGGGAGGTGTGTGCCTGCTTTTGTCACAAGATATACAGAAAAGACGTGTCCTTCTGGCATGAGCTCCATGTCCATCCGCTGAATACTATAAATCGAATGCTGATGTTCTTGCATCCGTAGAAACTTCGGTTGACGGATAGTCACTGTTTCGGATTGATAGTCAAATATCAACTTTAATCCACGGACGGCATTGTTCCAAAACATCACCCCTACCATAATCAGCATAATGCTTAGAGGTTGCCAAACAAAATAGCCCAATAACCGCCACCAAGTAAAATTTGTATTGAGCATCTGTAGACCAAAGAAGAAAATCATCACCGCAGTAAATATAGAGAACAGCACAAACACTGTCATCGCAACTGCCATGATACCCCGTTTGGATTGTATGATAAGTTGTGTCGCTGTGTTTTCGACAATATACATTCAACCACCTAATTTAAAATAAGAGTAAACCCAGTCAGTGTATCGAGCATTTGATAGTTTGCACAGCAGGGAGACGCGAAACCTTATGTGCCTATCACGCGCCTGCAACTTTCTGATTTTACTAGAAAATAGTATAGTTATTAGGAATAAAAAATATATTTTGGAGTATAAGATGAAAAAATATTTTCTTGTTATTTTAATTTTAGTTTTAGTTATCCCATTCTCACTAGCGCAAGAGATGCCATCATTGGGTGATCTTCCTGTGGGTGAATGGTCACAGATTAATCCTGCAGGTGAGACAAGTTGTGCGCGTGGCGGAGAATATAAATTCTTTGTACGACCTGCTGATAGCAACAAGTTGCTGGTTCACTTCCAAGGGGGTGGTGCATGTTGGGATGACCTCAGTTGTTCCATCGGTAATGGTAATAGTGAAGGCGGTGGGGTTCTTGGGGAAGGTGTTACGCTTTTTAAAGATACCGTCACCGATGGTGAAGGCATGGCATATACCAATGGTATCTTTGACCTAGAAAACACATCCAACCCTGTCGCGGATTATAATGTCGTCTTGGTCAATTATTGTACAGCCGATATTCATTATGGGGCTGGCGATACAACCTATACCGATGTCGTGACCGAAGAAGAAATCACGGTTGCACATAATGGGGTTGCCAATGCAGATGCGGTTCTCGACTGGACTTTTGAAAATTTTGATGCACCCTCAGATGTTTTCATCACAGGCTGTAGTGCAGGCGCTTATGGCTCAATCCGCCATGCACCCACTATTTTGGATGCCTACCCTGATGCAAACTCAGCCCAATTGGGTGACTCGGGCGTAGGTGGTCTGCTTGCCCCTGATTTCAGTGGTTTTACCAATTGGCGATTCTGGGAAACTGTACCTGATTTTGTCAGTGCCATTCCAGAAAACGAGTTCAGCACCGATAAACACTATATTGCATCGGCACAAGCCTATCCTGATGCCCACTTCGCTCAATATAACACCTTCCTTGATGGCACTCAGATTTTCTTCGCGGGCTTACTCAATGGCGTTGATTTAAGTGATGATGTAGCTGTGGAACAACTCGCACTGGATTGGGCAACCGATATGGTCACACAAGTGAATACCATTAACGCGACCGTCGATAATTTTGATTACTTCACGATGGCAGGTAACGTCCACTGTATCTTGAACGATGGGCTATTTTATGAGTATAGTGCAGGCGAAACCCCATTAACCGCTTGGGTTGCCGATTTAGTTGATGGTGATGGTGCAGAAGACATATCCTGTGATATTGAAGCAGGTGAATGTATTATGGCATCCGTTGATGGATAGATAGATTTTTATATTTTGGGCAAGAAAGTAATGCCCGATGAGACTAGTTGTGTAAGGGTGAAACATGTTTCTTCACCCTTATGCAGATTAATACCAACCCTACTTTTTATGCCATTTCACCCTGTGCATACTCTAATGCCATCTCGCGCCAGAGTTGCATGAGCTTACGAGTCTGCTCACCGACTTTGCCATCAGCAATCACACGGTCATCAACTTTGACAATCGGCACAACCTCTTTATTGCTGGATGTAATAATGACTTCATCAGCATCATAGTAATCTTCCAGTGTGATGTCGCGGACTTCGAGGCTTGCATAACTTTCAATCAGCTTAATCACCTCAGCCCGTGTGATACCGGGGAGGAGCTTATCACCAGCCGTCACCCACACCCCATCTTTAAACATAAAGGTATTGGTGGTTGTGCCTTCGATAATATTGCCATCCACGCGATAAATAGTCTCAAGTGATTTGGGATTAATTTTCAGAGCTTTACGACGCGCAATAATTGCAGGGATATAATTGAGAGACTTTGCCCCAGGAATGTAGCGTTCAATATTCATCGTGACGACTTCGCCACCATCGGTATAGTAGCTATCGGCAATACTATGCGCAGGTGTGACCATGACCAACAAACGCGACTCGCCTTGTGGCATGAAGTTATCAGGACTATCTCCACCTGTAATCACAATCCGTATATTCGATTCTTCGTAGGTGTTGCGCTTGAGAGTTTCGAGGATAATCTCAGTAATATCTTCCATATCCCACGGGCATTCGAGGTCAAGCAATTCAGCCGAGCGAGCCAAGCGACGAAGATGTGCGCCCAGTTGGAATGGCTTTCCACCATAGGTTCTTAGAAAATCAAATACACCATACCCCCGCAGAATAGCGAGGTCATTGGCAGGGATTGTCGCACGCTTGGCATCAATATATTCGCCATTGATATAATATACACTCATAATGAGTCTCCAATCAAAACAGAATCTATCCATTATATCGGACACCATCACAAAGCCTATTAGATAACTTGGCTAATTTTTGGCTGATGGCATCGGTTAAATTGGATAAGGTCGCAACTTTCTGATTTTATGATTAAGCATCATCCTCTTCAGGCGGATTCGCAATTAAATCAAGGACTTCATCATAGCGTTCTTGGGCTTCATCTATAAAATCATATGGGAAGATCGTTGACCATGCGATGATATATTCATATTCTTCACGAGCCGATTCATACTCTTCTAGGGCTTGTAGTATCTGCCCTTTTAAAAAGCGGCGTGTCCCTGTTTCACTACCGAATGGTGGGGCAAGCGATCGGTTAATATCGAGCAAAGCTTGCTCAAAATTACCCAATTCCAAATTTGTTCGGGCGAGGTATTCGTCAGCTGTAGCACGGCTTTCATCAGAAACCCCCAATGTCAAGACAGCTTGGCTGAGGGCTTGGAACGCATTATTATAATCGGACGAGTTCTCCGCTGTATCCACCAAAACTTGACCCCGTAACAATGCTAAATCCCCATTGGACACCACATTACTATCTTCTAGACGACGAATATCAGAAAGAACGGCATCGTAGTCTTGAGTTTGATAGGCTGATAACATGCGTTTGAGGCGAATAGAGTCTTCATCACGGTCTTCTAGGTATAGAGTGTAAGACTCTTCGGCAAGGTCAAAGCGACGCTGTTCAAAATATAAATCTGAACGGGCTTCGAGGACAATGCGATACTCAGGTTTGTCTTCGTTATCTTGCAATGCAATATTATAAGCGAGCAGAGCTTGGTCGGGCTTCCCTTCCATACGATACGCATCACCTTCGAGTTTATAGGCGAGTAAGCTATCCTCATAAATCAATTGATAGGTATCAAGGTAATTATTTGCCAATCCCGGCAAGCCTAATGCCAATGCAGACTCCGCTTGTAAGATATAGGCTTCTTCAGAACGGGGATCATAGAATAAAACCTCATTGGCTGCTTGTAAGGCACGATCATAAATACCTTGTATAAAATAGACATGCCCCCGTTCTATACGTAAATAGCTATCAGTGAAATATTCTGATGAAAATTCACCCTCAATCGGGATATTCAGTGTGGCTATGGCTTGTTCGTATTCTTCTTGGGCGACATATAAACGTGCAAGCTGAATATAGGCTTCAATAATTTCACTACCATCCAAATCAATGGCAATCAAAAAGCGTTCTTCCGCCTCATCATATAAGCGATTGGCATCAGATGTACGACCTTCTGCTTCTGCTTGACGGGCTTCATAAAACAAGACTTCCCCATGCCCCAAGTTATACATCGGATAAAAATTCTCGGCGACATCTGACGGAACATTAACCAATTGTGCTTCACCGTCTTCAAGTTTGCCACGCGCAGCAACGGGGTCTTCATTCGCCAATAAGTCAATTTGTGCTTGCAAATAATAAGGATAAGGATAGCCTGCATCATAAGCTAGTTTTTCTTCTTCTAATATTTCAAAGGCTTCAACATAGGCTTCATTACGGATTAAATCCCACGCTTCTAAAATCTTAGAGCCAACAACAATACTCGCTGGATTATAGACATCAGTGGGTACAGGTGTATTGGTTAAGTCTAATGTTGCTTTAACTCCTTGTAATTGGAAGGTCGGGGTCGGGGTAAAGGTAGCATTCGGTATAGATGAAGGCGTTGGTGTTATCCCTGGGGTATTGGTTGGTGTAAATGTAAAGGTTGGTGTTAATGTAGATGTCGGGGCAAAGACCACTTTTTGACCTTCGGGCGTACTAACAAAAATCAAAGCTGGCATGACAACAAAAACAAGTAAGATACCAACAATCACACCCAATACTTGTGCGCGCCACTTCCAGATGTCGGCTTCACCAGCACGTCGTTTCGTTTTACGCACCCAGTTGATATTATCAAATTTGTGTTCGCTGGCAAGATAATTATTCACCAGTTCTTCTACATCCTGTGTGACTTGTCCTAATTTTTGTGGATTGGCAACAGGCACACCGACTTCTGTACCCAGCATCGGTGGAGGGAGTTCAAATACAGATTGTGGTAGTGATGATTGTGCAATCGCTTCTGGCTCGGGGTCGGGCGGACGGGTCATTGTCTCCGTCGTAAAGGCACTTTCCACGCTAGTTGGCTGGTCATCTGAGAACGATGCAGATTCAAATGACTCAAAGCGTGCATCAAAGTCGTCATCTTCATAATCATAAGAATCGGGTTCTGGTTCGGGGTCAGGTTCACGAACGGGTGCTTCCCCAATTAAACGTTCTGGTGGAATCCCCAATTTTTGCAAGATAGCCAAAGCGCGCGCATTATCAGGATTGCGGATCAACACCTGTTTGAGTGCTGTCAGGCGTTCTCGGTTATCCTTGGCAACACTAACCAAGCCCATCCAAGCTGTTTCATTTTCAGGGTCAAGTTTAATTGCCGCCAGAAATGCCTGTCGACCTTTTGTTTTATCCCCTGTTTTGACCGACTTTACCGCTAATGCTAATAATTGTTGAATTTTTTGTTCAGACATTCTGCTCCCTTTCGTTGCACAACCCTATTATAGCGCGCGTATTGCATTTCGCAGAATTGATTTCTAGGAAAAACACTTATACAACAACTTCACCTGTGCTTAAGACATTGACCAATCGTTTGATAAGGCTTGATAATCCATGTTTTTGGACAACTTGTTGACGTAATGTTTCACCGATAGTAGCACGTTCTTCATCGGATAGTGACAGCAGATGATTTATTTTACGGCTTAATCCAGCAACATCATCAGGCTTATCCACTATCAATACATCAGCGTACTCTCCCATTAAATCAGCAAAGGCTGGGTTGCAGACAATTGTTGGTATGGCACATGCCATACTCTCTAAAGTCGCTTTATCGAACAAGCCGATTGGACTCATATTGACGGCTATCTGTGCCTTCCGATAGTGTTCAAGGACATCAGGCGGCAGTAAATCGCCTGTAAAAGTGACGCGATCTCGAATGTTGAGGAATTGTGCGACTGTCTCTAGCTCTTGTTTATAATCTTGCGGATACCCCTGTTGGACATCGCCCACCAAAACTAAATGAGCATCTGTCTGGGCAATCGCTTGAATCGTTGTATCTTGATGTTTAATCGTGGCAAGTCGTGCAACCTGTATCACCGTCGGTGGCTGATGTTTCGATGAATCATCAGGTGCATAAAAATCAGTATTGATGCCATGCCCGATAACCCGTAATTTGTCTGTTGGATATGGAAAACTGGTTTGAACAGCAGAAACCACACGCCAAGACATGTTCATACCGAGCTTGAGTTGTCGCGATTGTTGGCGATGGGTATACCATAATACAGTCCGAATACCGCGTGCTGTCAACAAAGGACCTGCTAAACCTGCAAATAAAGGCATCATATGCGCGAAGCACACATCATATTGACGGGTTGCTAACAAAGGCAAGAGCTGTCGATAAAAATTCAAAACACGCATGGGTTTACTTAATCCTTGTTCACGCCCTGCCGAAAATATCCGCACGTTATCAGGCAAATCAAGGTCACCTTGATACATTGTAATCAGGTCAATATAGTCACAGTGTTTAGCCAGTTCTTGTATCCAAGCCGTTGTAAAGCCAAGTACAGGGTCGGTCACATCGGTCGCTAAGTTAAACATCAATACCCGTAAATCACCTTGTGTTGTCATCCCTATATATTACTCCTAAACCCAATGGCTTTTATGTTATAGTGGATAGTATATGTACTCTTGCAGAATACCTACATGCTAGCATCTTTCATCAAAAGGCTAAAGGTTGATAGCAAACTGTATTTTTCTAATGATTTGGAGCAATCACCCAAGCTATGACCACTCAATCCCCGAAACCATCAGGCGTATTCAGTTATTTCCAATTACCCGATACCTTTGCATTTGTCTCACTTTACTCAGCTGACGGCTATATTGAGCTACTCAAATTTGTTCACAACGATGTCGTTCAATTGCCCAATAAAAAACGTAAAATCGTTGCTGAATTACAAGTGGTCAATGAAGGTGAATATTATGTTGTGACACTCAATTGGCAGAATTTCCCACAACAATTTGCAACCGCGTCAGCCTTTGTATTTGATAACCCTGATGATGAGGGATGCGAAATACGAGGATATGCCGAACTCACCTCAGCGATTCCGATATTTGGTCTATTGCTCTTTGCAATTGCCTTGATTGCTCACCTCATAACAGGAGTGGGATTCATTGCTTTTGTGGTCGCTTTTATCGCATATATTTTGGCGACGCGCGGCGCATTGAAATGGCGTAATACACTGATACAACATCTGTTTCATATCGCTCAAATTATTCCCGAGCCACAACGTGATACCATATCCGAGACTGAATTTGATGAACGGGTGGAGCAATTGGTTAAAGGGATTAAACAAGGTGCATAATGTCGCTTTCAAAAGATAATACAGCAAAAACATTATTAGATAATGCCCTATTTACCCAGTCATTCGAGTTCATCACCCCTGTCCCAATCGGTTTATGTGCCGAGCGACTGAGTGAATTACCCTTCACAGATGGGAATACCAGCTACACCATAGAGCTTGAACCAATTGGTCATGATTATGCTTTTACGCTATGGGTCGGTAATAAACACCAGAATGAACCCTCAAAAGCACGGGTTCTTGGCTCAGGCTGGATAACGTCACAAGGCAACAAAACAGTCGTCAAAGGTGAAGTCAAAATTGGGCTGAATCGGATGTTGATGTTAAGTATTATCACCATCGTCATGGGGTTTTGGATGATCGGTATGTTTACAACACCCCTTTGGTTGATGTATCTCATTTATTCAGGTGGTCTTCCCATCGTCGCACCGCTTTATCTATTTTGGCAGACACTAAAAGAGCGCAACAAGATGGTCAATAATATCCAAAGCTCAGTCACACCCTATATGTCAGATAGACATAGTCGCTTAGGTGAAAGACAACAAGACTCAAGCCAAGAGGCATATCATAACGCCCAGCAAAGCCGTCGTCGTCAAAAGTAGTGAGAATAATATGAGCAATATCAATAAGACTAAGATCTCATCAGCATCCCCTCTGCAACGCATATTTGACGATATATTATTTACACGACATTTCCACCATATCAGTGATTTATCTCCTGATGATATACAGCTACTTATACAAGATATGGCGTTTCAACCGGATACACTCACACGGGTATTCTTTCCGCGCCGTCGTTTGGTGGATATAACGAAGCTAAGTGACCAACATTATCACTTTACGATTAAAACCAAAGTCGGCGGACTCTATACTGAGTTGACAACCACAGGTCACATCAGCTATGACCCTGCTACAGGTAAATCCAGCGTTACAGGACAGGTTAAATTTGATGCCATGTATTTAGCAGTATTATTAGTGGGTCTCTTTGTGTTGATTACATGGGGGTTAGCTAGTTTATCACGCACAAGTATCCTTGCTAGCCCATTCATTTTATTCACATTGAGCTTGACGAACCTGTTTTATTTTCGGCAGATGTTCACTGACCGCAACGAGCTATTGAACACATTAGAAGCCTCCCTCACGACAGACAATATATCAGACGCAAGAAACCGCCTTGCTGATAAAGCAAAAACCGACCATCTCAATGAAATATCCCATCAGACCAAACAACAATCACAGGAGATATGATGAATACATTTTCTGATAAACCAAAGCGCAAAGCCAAGCCCAAACGAAGTCGGCGTTCACGTATCATCATTTTACTTTTGCTGATTCTATTAGTTGCTTTAGTTGGTGCTTACTTGATTACACTACCTCAACCTAAACGACTCGATTCTCTTGATATGGACACCATTCTCAATCCACCTGATGGTGACCCATTCACCCCCTTATGTTCATTTGAAAACGATATACAATTTCATGTTTCAGGTAACAATTTTCAGTATATTATCCGTCCCTCAGATAAACGCATCATCACACACCCCGATTTGTTTAGTCTCTCACAACACGTTGCTGGCTCACCTTATGCTTGGGCAACAGGTATCGAAACACAATTGATGTTAGATTTGGAAACGGGCAGTATTACAATAATAGAGGAGTCTATAGATTACAGCTACATCTATAGTTCACGAACTAATCGTTATGTATTGAAGCTAAAGCAACATGATAATAATATTCAAGATATGGTGATATATGATGGAAAAACACAAACACGGCTTATCGAAACCCAAACCACAAATAAGTCTGTTCATTGGTCAGTTAGTGATAAGTACCTCATCTTGTTCAACTCAACGGCACGAAGCCATGCTCAGTTAATCGATATGGAAACCTTTACATTCAGCGATGCCAATTTACCCAGTAATACTGATTATATAAGAGGTTGGATAGATGACGAAACCATCTTATATGAAACTCCAGCAGGGCGTTTATATACTTGGTCTGTATTGAGTGGTGATACAAAAGAATTTACCGACATACGCTTTAACGGCTTCTATAATGCTGGCGGTGTACAATATTCACCAAATCTTGAATCAAGATTGAGACAGCATAATTGGGTTGGCGGTATGGATGATAAAAACACCTTCCATCTGTTTGATGTGAGTAACCCTGATTTCCATGAGCGTATATCGATGAGTGTTGCTAAAGGCTTCCATTTCAATATAGGTGAAGAAGCGATTCGATTTGAGTATGACACTAAGCCCGTTACTATGACCTTATATTATCCAAACGAATCCATGCGGTCTGTTGACGTTACATTGATTAATGAAAATAGTTATGTCCAATTCTCATCTGACGGAAAATATGGTTTATATTTCCCTAACGAAACACAATCCGACCATATTGTCCAAAACTTTGCAACCAATGAAACCATGATTATTGATGCCGACAGTGTGGAAGATTTCATGAATTGGAAAGAAATTGAGGGCATATCGTATCTTCAATACGCATCACTCACGCCAGATGGTGCATATGTACATTATTTACTGCAACCCGATACCAAAGACCGCTGTAAATTGGGGACGTTTTATACGCCCTATATTGTAACTCTAGCATGAGAAATGGTTAATTTGATGTAGAATAGGATTCATTGTCGATAAATAGACTGACAACTACAAGGACAATAGATGATTGAAGTAAGCAATCTGACAAAAAAATATGGTGATTTTACAGCCGTCAATAATATCTCATTCACTGCGCATAGTGGTCAAGTGACTGGGTTTTTAGGTCCGAATGGCGCAGGGAAAACGACCACTATGCGAATTCTGACGGGATTCATGCCACCGACATCAGGTCAAGCCGTCGTTGCTGAATTTGATGTATTTGAGCAGAGTATGGATGTACGTGAGCAAGTTGGTTATCTACCTGAAAATGTCCCTCTCTATCGGGATATGTCAGCGGTGGGCTACCTCAAATATATTGGGGAGATGCGTGGATTGGCGAATCGTAAACAGCGCGCGATGGATGCACTAGAACGGGTTGGATTGCAAGACCGCTCCAAAAGCAAGATTCGCTCTCTATCTAAAGGGATGAAGCAACGGCTTGGGTTAGCCTCGGCAATTATGCACGATCCCTCTGTGTTGATTCTCGATGAGCCGACGATTGGCTTAGACCCTCGTCAGGTGATCGACTTACGGAATCTGATTCGTGAATTAGGACAAGACCGCACCGTATTATTCAGCACTCACATTTTGTCCGAAGCTGAACAAATCTGCGATAAAGTTGTGATTATCAATCAGGGGAACATCGTTGCAGAAGGTGCACCGACTTTTCTACGTCAAGATTTAGAACGTGGCGGACGGATTCTATTGCGTACCAATGCACCATTTAACGAGCTTAAAGCTGTCCTCCAACAGATTGATGAGATTGAGAGCCTTGTTCAAGAACGCGATACGGTCATCATCACACCCGTTGCAGGTGACATCGACGTACGCCCAGAGATTGCTCAAGCAGTTGTTGAGAACGCATGGGAATTAATTGAGTTGCGACAATTGGCAATGAATCTTGAAGACATCTTCTTAGAACTGACACGGCAAGAATAGATATATTACCTTCGGAATGTTTGTGGAAAATTTTATGGCTGAGACAGGTCATCAGCCCTACAAAAACATACGGAAGCCGTGTAGGGACAAGGGCTTGCCTTGTCTAAAAATCACTTATATGCCAAAATTTATTCTAACGATTTCGCACTATTACCAACCTAGCTCAACATCGCGTTTCCAGTAGCGTGTGACCAAGCTACCTGCTGGCATAGCCGATACCATGCGATAGAGCAAATCCCAATCACTCTCGCTAAAGACACGCCCAAAGATAACCGCCAGAGTATAAACACTCAAGCCAACGACAATGCCGACAATAAAGTTGATGCTCTGTAAGACAAACATCAATACCCCGACCACACATGCGATGACGACTAAGCGGACTAAACTGGGGGCAATTTTATCCCATTGCCAACCCACTGCTTGGAAGTTCCATATCATCAAACCGACGACCAGCAATTCAGCGATAATCGATGCAACCGCCGCGCCTCGTGGGTCACGCCAGCTAAAGAGCAAAATAGTATTGAGGATAATATTAAGCACAAGCCCTAAGGCACGGAAAATGAGTAGTAGCCGTTGACGATTTTGAATCAACATCCCTTTACTAAAGACATTCCCCACCATCGTAATCATCGTATACCAAATGAGGATACTCAAGATACCTGCTGTCGGTGCAAAGTCTGAACCAAATAAGGGGGTTGTTAAATCCGATGCGAAGATGCTAATGGTCAACGCCATCGGTAAGCTAATCATCACCATATACAAGGCGAGCTTCTCCACCATAAAACCGAACATAGCCCCCAAGCCATCACCATAATACCGCGACATCAGCGGATACACAGCCACCAATACGGTTGTACTAAATAACTCAATCACACCGAAATTGATAACAAAGGCAACGGTTAAATAGCCAGTCCCTTCTTCGCCAAGAATCCCTGTCGTCATGAGTTTGTCAGCATGTTGATAGGCTAATGATAGGAAGGCAGATAGTGCAAGTGGTGCGCTATTGATAAGCAGTGGCATCCAAATTGCGCGGTCAGTCGGGAATTGCGGGCGAACCCCTAATTGCCAATTGAGGTAGATAAATACGAGTGAACGTCCTAAACCTGATACCATTGAGGCAAGATAAACACCAACTAATCCCCAGCCCATCGATAAGGCAAATATAGATAAGCCAATCCGAATGATGATATGCACAATTTCGACAACCGAGGTTTTGAGCATTTCTTCACGGGCAATCAGCAAGTCATAACCCATATTGCCAAACAAATCGACAAACAGGTTGATACCCGCCAAAGCGACAAATGCTTGAACCGTCTCACTATAGCCGACAGCAAAACCATTCATCCCGACATAAGCGACCAATGCGAGTAGTGTTTGTAACACCATCATCGCCGACCAATACTTGCCTGCTTTTTTCGGGTCACGGGCGACATCACGAATGACGATTAAGCCCATGCTAAAGCTCGAAATTGACCCCGCGACGGCAATTAACGCCCCAACAGTCCCGTAGATGCCATAATCGAATGTACCGAGCCACGGCGCGAGAATCAACTGCCAGATAAAGAGTGCGCCTTTACTAATCAAGCTAGCCAGTACTAAAGCAGTGACATTACGGGCAGCACGTTTGGCATCATTACCCGATAAACTTGTAGATTCTGTCATGGGCGACCTAGACTAATTGTGGAAGAGCAATTGCAGAAATTTAACGCAAAGAAGCAAAGAAACAAAGGGGGAAAGCTAAGATTTTATCCTGATTAACTGACGGGCATGCTCTAAAGAATCGACATAATCGCTACGGATATCACGCATCGATTGGACATAGGCTTTACGGATGATGCGCTCAAAGGTTTTGATGAGCACACTACCATTCACAAAAATAACGTGATTGGCATAGTTGGAATGTTTATGAATAAAGAGGTGTTTGGTATAGGTCAATGTACCTGATTTTGGAAAGACATCAGTTTGCATCGTAATGACAACACAAACATCATGATTGACTGTCTCCATCATGTTTTCAATCTCACAGTTCATCGCAAAAACATCATTCCACGTCCATGTTTCAGCAAATGAACAACATATTATTTGTTGTGATGTATTATCCCAACCCACAGCTATTGGCATATTCAACCCTTACACACATCAAAGTCCCTTAAATATTCTAGCGTAAATTCCGCGTTTATGTATAGTTATGCCGAAGAACATTACGGGATTGTGATATAGTTCTCATCTTTAATTCATGGGTAAACCACGTAATGATCGTACCCAGCCATGCCGAACCATACGCGCTTCTTCTATCGAAATAAAGGCATTTTCATCATAAGACTTGGTAATCTCCAGAAAGCGTTTAACATCTTTACTCAAGACCACGCTCCGCAACATCAAGACCTGACCATCACGACCTTCACCATGAGACTCTGTAACCCCATAACCCTGTTCACGTAGTTTTAATGCCATCTCGCGCCCATTATCGTGTGTGACGATGTTGATAACACGATAACTGGTGACAAATTGCGCTTCAAGGAACATCCCAAGATAACTCCCTGCGGATGCACCAAGGCAATAAGCAAATAAATTCAAGCCGTCCGTTACATTTTGCACAACATTTGCAATGACAACCACAAAGATAAACGCTTCTAAAAAAGCAAAAGCTGCGGCAAAAAATTTCATATTACGCGTTATCATCACCAAACGTAAGGTGCTAATCGCATAATTAATCACACGCAGGATGAAAATAACAAAAGCAAGGACAGCGCCTTCAAGTACCATATAGCCTCATTTACTCAATAAAAATTAAATTTGGATTGACTGGCGTTTGGTTCAACCAGCGTCCATCCACTGTTTCATCGCGTCCCATCCGAACCTCGAAATGTAAATGAGGAGCAGACGAACAACCATGATTGCCTGATAAGCCTAATGTCACACCTTGCCCAACAACATCCCCGAAGCTCACGCGTGTCTCGCTAAAGTGAGCATACAAGATATAGACAAAGCCATCCCTTAAGCCATTGTCGTCCATATGTTGGCGCATCGATGGGGGCATTATGCGATAATCATGACGAATGATGACAAAGTTGCCGTAGCCATATCCCCATTTGGGGTCAAGAAGAATTGCACCTGCACAAGGGAAGATATTCGGGTGTGACCGTTCTGCACAAGTCTCGCAATCTATCTTACGAATAATAAGACCGGGACTAGCCGAAGCTATCGGTGTTCCCATATCCATCGCCATATCATATGCGCGATGATTACTGGTATAGCCTTGTGTAATCGGCACATTCGCAGGTAATGGGAAACGGTTTGTCGGAATCTCTATAATGGGGTCAGGCGGTGTTAAATCATCTTCGGTGATGAAAGTATGCACAAGGCAATCCTCACCCACAATCACCATATCACCCCGTACCCAGCCCGCACCTGTAGGCGTTGTAATCATATACCAGCGATACCCATCAGGGTCTTTTTCGGATGCGCCTTGAAGTCGAAAGGTTGAGCCACCAACGGTTCGTGCAATCACACCAAAGGCAAGCCGTGGACCACCCCGTACATTAACAAACCCAAGATTGGGACGAATCTGAATATTACAAGAGACATCCAATGCCTGTGCCGAAAAGTCCATTGCGCCTTGTGCCTCTGTTGAAGGTTCATATAAAGGCAGGCTCGCCAAATCTTGGTCGGCAGGGATTTCAATATTATGAAGCGTACATCTTTCTTCCATTGACGTATCTGTGGGTGTCGTTGGTTGTTTTGCCCCCCCCAGTAATGATTGAATGAAGTTTATTAACGTTTGCAAGAAATTCATTTTACACCCCTAATCTTCTTCTTCATCGTCATCATCGTCATCACTTGAATCTTGAGCTTGGTCTACCAGTTCTTTTGGGTTGTCAGGTGGTGGCTTGATAAAGAATTCTTGTAATTCAGGCTCACTCAAGTTTCGCACCCGAAGCAACTCACCACGGTTCACCAAGTCATGATACTCAACACTCCATATCCCATCATTCGACACAATGCCGCGGCTATCAGGTTGCCAATAGGTTCGTGAACTTGGAGAAAACGAAAAGCGTATCAGGTCAGAGTTGACATCATAGACACGTTCTATAGGAATTTCGGAATTGTCGTCATAGGCTAACAAGAATCGGCTATCAGGACTCCAGCGATAATCTGAGAAGTTTAATACTGTAATCTGCTCACCTGTAGTCGTATCAAATAACTGGGTACGAGTCGCAAAGAATCCGCTGAGTATCGCCATTTCATCGCTCGGACTCCATATGATGTCCGTCCAATCTTCAGCAAGTGTCGGCGTTGACCATATAATCTCACCTGAATCGGCAGCAACAGCATGTAATTGATTATCGACAGTATAGACCAACAGTTGTTCATGATTATTGGATTCTTCAAATAAGCCAGCGTTCTCAATCCGATAAATTTCCTCGCCTGATGTAACATCATAGCCCACAACATCAGTTGCCGTTTGACTGGCGTTTTCAAGCAAAAAGGCAATCACTTGATTATCATTAACCCAGTCCACATCAAAATAACTTGTGGTTAGTGGAATAGTATTGATGATTTCATTTGATGGATAAGACACAATCGGCACAGCGAAATCGTCGAAATTTTGGTCGATAAACATCGTATAATCCTGAGACCATTCGTTTATCCCAGGGATATGGTCTTCGGATGTATAGACCACTTCGCCAGCATCAATATCGATAACATCGAGTTTATCTGCTTGGTCAACAATAAGCTGAGCCGTATCTCCCATCCATGATAAGAAACTATTCGACTTGAAGCCATCGATGCTTGCGCGTTGTTCACCTGTTTTGGCATCAAACACCACTATACTAGACAAGCAATCATCACAACCAAATTCACGCTGTCTCAATACAATCTGTTTGCCATCAGGACTCCATATCCCGTCATATACAGGGGCGGAGGTTTCTAGAGTCAACAAGCCTTGCCCTGTCTCCACATCCCAGACATAGGCATCGTTCACATTAAAATCGGTGGCCTGGTTGTTTGCCCATGTGACCACTTGTTCATATTTCGAGTCATAGGCTTCGCCAACAATCTGAATAGCCATCGGATTCTTCAAAGTCGGCGACCAACCAGAGACTTCCCAAGCCACTATATGCGTTTGTGCTTGCATGACAACTAAATTATCATCATGCAAAACCCTGACATCATCAACAGTTTCGATATGTCCAAATTGATATTCCTTTAAGCCTGTGGTTGCAGAATATAAGGTTGTATAGTCACCATGATTGATAAGGATATGTTGCTCACTGTTATCAAAACCTGCTGAATGAATAAATTCTCTATCCATATCGAGGTTCAGCAAGGTTTCACCTGTATCAATATTCCACACGCCGATTAAGTTATGTTCAACCTCATTGGTGGATAGGGTAAGCAGTTGAGTTTGTGTACTATTGATGTCATACCTCGTCCCGCTATCCATCCACCCAACATAATCAAAGATATGAAGTAATTGCCCTGTCTCCAGTGACCATAGGTAAAATGCAGTCTCACAATCCGCACATGAAGGGGTCTTATCCGACGATTGAGTCAGTAGATATTTCCCATCTTGTAGAATATCTACAAATATCGGATTTACTGTTTCAGGGTGTTCTGTCACCATCACAGCATCACCCGTAATAGACGAAAAGACCTCTAGTTCATCACAGGCTTCGCAATCTTGCGCGATAACAATAAAATCACCAACGATGTCTTTAAATGTTGTGGAGGAAATACTATAAAGTATCTCCCCTGTTGTGACAATTTCAGAAAATACGGTGTCTTCGGTCATCGTTACGATACGGGTATCATCATCACGCCAGTCGAGCTGATTAAACGCTGGGATAGGATAATATGTTTTGATGGGTTCACCTGTCTGCAAATCATATAATGTAGGAATCGCCTCGAAGCCATCGCGCTGTAAAATCTCAATATAGCGATTATCTTGTGTCAGATGAACAGATTGAATTTCTTCTGTTTGTGGGAAGACAGCAAAAGTATCTCCTGTTGCAAAATCATATACATGGACTTCTCGGTTGCAGTCTGGCTCAGTACCAAAGCCACAAGCATGTGAATCGCGTTGCATTGTCGTAAAATGAGAATGTCCTGTTTCCCAATCCAACCCATACACAAATTTATCAATATTAAGGCGATACACTTCGGATTGAGTCGCAATGTCCCATAGGCGAATCACTGATTGATCTTGTGTTTCACTATGAGCAAGGGTCAGCACTTGATTACTGTCTTGATTCCAGAAGGCTTTCACCAGTGGTAAATCATGCGGAAGATAAGCGAGTTGTGTTTGTGTTGCCATATCCCATAATTCAACCCGTGGGCTACAATCTGCACCAATAGAACAGGTTAAAAAGGTGATACTATCAGCGACAATCAGAGCTTGTTGTTTGCTATCGTGCCAAATGACATCAAGAATGCCCTTTGGGAAATCTATGTTGTGAATTTCGCGATGGGGTTGATGCAATGCAAAGTGAATGGCTTGATAGGCACTGTCGCTCGTGATATTTTCTTGATGGAATTTCAGAGCTTCTAAGCCTAGTAGAAGTGCGCGCTGATGAAAACCAAGATCCGCTTGTTGTTGGGCGAGGTCACCATGAAACAAAGCTTGCGATTGTCGTGCATCCTTTAAATTACGCTCGGACTCAGCTTGTGCTGTAATCGCGATTTGTTCATTCGTTTCGGCTTCAGCTTGAGCAGTTTGCGCCAACTCGGCACTATTTTCAGCATTGGCGCGGGCTGTGCTAGCAATCAATTCATTGGCTTCGGCTTCGGCTTTTGCAGTCGATGCAACATTTAAGTTCGCAACAGCAGTTGATTGAGCAATGCTTGCATCATTAAATCCAATCAACGATAGGATGGATAAGATGACTGAAACAATTAAAGCAGTTGATATACCAAAGAGCATTAAACGTTGTTGACGTTGTTTATTGCGATTGCTTGCTTGAACATACTCTTTATGTAACTCCGTCGGAATCGGCTCTTTACCCGCAGAATCGGCTAACCATGTTTGTCCATTATCAATCTCTTCACCAAAGAGTAAAAAGCTACGGTCTTTATTGTTATTTTGCCATTCGATTGCCCGCAGTAAAAAGCGTTTATGTTGTTTAACATGGTCTAAATCGTTATGCAAGACATCCAAAATTTTCGGGAAGGATTGTTCATAGGTATTTTCTTGCCCAGCATGGGGGATAAAATAAATCCAATTGATGTGACCAATACCTTTGGGGACATCGTAGCCATCAAAATTCTTCAGAACAATAGGGATAATCTTTTTGTTCATTTCAACAGCATAACCGAGTTCCAAATCCACGCAATAAGTCGATTCCAGATAATCAGGGGATAGCACAGCAATAAAGGTATCCGCACCTTCTAAGCCTCGCTTGATTTCATCGGCAAAGCCCTCGACACCGGGGGGAATATCTTCCCAATCTACCCAGACCTCTTTGCCGTCGGCTTGTAAACTGGCGACCAGTTTTTTGACAAACTCAACATCTTTGCGTCGATAGGATACAAATACATCACTAAATTCACTTGCTGGCATCGCATCATTCCTAAATCATTTCCAATAGTTATATTGTATTGCACTCTGTAGGTTAGAACAATTTAACTTTCAACCTCGGTCACAACCAAAACAGCAGAAAATAGGGGAATGGATTGTCCTACACCACCAATTTCTACCGATTGCTGATTGAGCCTTGCAAAGCGTAGCTGAAAACCATCAGCCGCTACAGCTTGACTGGTGACAAAAACATAGAGGTCTTCGCTAATGAATTTAGGGTTATACGTAACTTCCTGTGATAGAGGCATCGCATCAACACCACGCTCACCGATGAGAACATTCCCTGGGTTATCAACCGTGTATATAAAGCGATTGCTGGCGGGCAACCATTGCGGAAGTTCGACTGTACCTGCATCACCTGTCAGATAGTCTATGGGATTATCGCCATTGGTATCGGCAATGACAAGCGTAAAGGTATTACTATCGGGTGTACGGCGAAGATAGAGCATCTGGGAGGCGTCATGCGACCAAGTTGGCAATCCAAAAAAACTGGCGCGCACACTTCCCAACAAATTACGGTCAGAGGGTACATCAATCGGCAATTGCCAGATGCGCGTCGGGGGAACAGTTGATTCTGTTTCGCTATAAATTAAGTCCGCATCAGGAATCGCTGTCAGCAAAGATTTGCCATCCGATGTCCATTGTAAACGGGGGTGAAAAAGGGTTTCTGAGCCTGTCGCGACCCCAATATAAAATAATAGATTGCTTGCGCCATCAATTGCTAAGGGGTCTACCACACTAATACGGGCATCTTGTCGGCTATATGTCCCTGCGGAAGTGGTTGCAATATGTGTTCCATCTGGGCTAATGACAAAGCGTCCGCCTTCACTGGCAGGTAAAATCAGCGAGACTTCACCTGTTCGTGCATTGACGCGATATAAGTCATCATTAAATTTTGTGTCAATGCCTCGACCTGTATAGGTGTTGATATAAAGGGTTGTGTCATCCAGCCACTGTACATCACCCACTTGTGATGCGCTATTGCGGAAGATTCGCGGATTGCCCTCGCCAACAACCATACTCTCGGCTGTCCCTGCAATATCTACTATCCATAAAGTTTCGGTACGCCCTGCAGGACCGCGCGTAAATGCAATTCGTTCACCATCAGGCGAGACAAATGGACGAATCACACCCCCACTTGCAATCCGCCGAGGTACATCTTCACCTTGTCGCCATACAATTAAATTCCCACTATCCACCCATGCAACCACCAGCTTCTCAAATGTCTTGAGCTTGGATACTGGGCGAGCCGTATCGAGGTTGCAGGCTGATAAGGTGAGAATCAGTAGGATAGCGAGCAAGTATCTACATCTCATCAGATGTTATCATCTCAATATCAAAATATTGATAAGCTGATGGAATATCAGAAACCATTTTTATATCTGTTCCCTTAGAAAATGTGCCATACAGACGGATAAACATATCAATCAACACTCGTCCAAATGTCTCCAAACCAACAATCGCAATCTTATCTTGATTGGGTCGGGCAGTCATATTGAGGCGTTTGATATGCCCCAAGGCATTATCAGGTATCTTGGTTGATAAAGTGAAGTCAAAAATCGTATAGACTGAATGTGTAACACTATCCAACAATTTGTTGATGTCATCAATACAGGTGTATAAATCCTGCCATGACCATAGCTTGGGAAAAGTCACTAGAACGACTGTCTGTTTAGCATCCTGCCAGTTGACACTTATTTGGGACTGCATATTGCTCCTAATATAACCTGCGGTGTGTATCTAGCATTATATTATGGCAAGCATAAATGAGACAGATGCCAGTCAATTTATGCTGTGGAATCATAGCCTCAAGAGTGTGGAATATCAAAAAATGTATAGGCATCAGAAACCGTCTCAACTAACTTGGTGTCTGACCCACTATCAAACTTGCCATAGAGTTTGAAAAAGATATTGATGAGTGATGTATTTACAAAATTCAGCCCAACTAATGCCACCTTTTTCTGATTTTTGGGTGCGGGGCGATTTAATTGTCTTAGATAAACCAGTGCATCTGGTGGGACGCGATTGGCGTTCGTGAAGTCTAAGAGCGTGCAGACATCGTGTTGGGCGTTATGAAGCAAAGTATCAATTTCTGTTGCCGTATTCAACATATCAGCCCAAGTCCAACCCTGTTGAACACAGACATAGATAACTTGTTGTTTTGGTGAGTGCCATTGTATCTGTATTTTACGTTGTACATCAACCATAATTCTACCATCATCACATAAATATGATTATTCGCTAATTTTAACCAATATATGACTTATCATCAACAAGGTAACCCATGTTTAATACTTTAGACGAGGCAATGATTTATATATTTCAGACACGTCGCCGTTTGGATGTTGCACCGCGTGGATTGGATGAGGTCACACGTGATGTTTCTTTAACCCGCAAAATCCTGACGCGTGCAAACCTTTTGGATAAAAAACGTGAATATGTTGTGATTACAGGTAGCCGTGGTAAGGGGTCTGTCACCAGCATCATGGCAAAGTTATTAGAGTCTTTGGGGCATACTGTTGGTATGGTCACGAGTCCGCATTTAATCCATTGGAATGAGCGAATACGCATCAATGGGCAGATGATACCCACACAGGACTTTTTGCGGATTTTATCGGATTTGAGTCCAATCATTGATGAGATAACAAAGCAACTCAATGAAACCCAATATCTTAGTCCACAGGGGATTTTTCTAGCGATTGCTCTGCGCTGGTTCGATGAACAAGAGGTCAATGTCGCGGTATTAGAAGTTGGACGTGGCGGACGCTTTGATGATGTGGCAGTTGTGCCTAACAAACTAGCTGTATTCACGCCCATCTTACTCGAACATACGGCTCTACTAGGGGATAGTTTGGCGCGGATTGCATGGCATAAAGCAGGGATTATCTCGCATAGTGCGCAAGCTGTCAGTGTTCCACAAGCCCCTGAAGTCATGACCGTTTTAAGCCAAGAAGCCGATAGCCGTGACGCGAGTTTTACATGGTTAGCCAAACGTGATATGGCACAACTGGTTGAAGATCGCCCCGATGGTCAGGTTATACAACTGGGACGCTATGGACAATTATTCATCCCCTTACTCGGACGCTATCAGATTGATAATGCTAGCCTAGCGATTCAGGCTGTGGGGATGGTTCATGCACGCTTACAGGGTATCGCACATAATACACCTGATTATGTGGAAGCCATTCGTAAAGGTCTAGCACAAGTTCAATGGTTAGGGCGCAGTCAAAAGTTATCCGATAATCCCTTAACTTATGTGGATGGCGCAATCACTGTCGAATCCGCAAAATCGTTTATCGCAGGCATCAAACCACACCTACGCCAACCTGTTGTATCGATTGTTGGTGTGCCAATTGACCGCGATTATGGTGGAGTATATCAGGTCATGGCAGAAGTCAGCAGTAGCTTAATCATCACGGAAACAGATATTAACCCCAACACACACTTCCCCTCACAAGCCGATTCCCTCCAGCAAGCCCAAGCAGTTTGTGATGATGTCATCTATACCAAAACATTGCCTCAAGCCCTATCAATTGCACGCGAAAAGGTTGGGCAAGATGGAACAATACTCATGGCAGTATCGCTTATGCTTGTCGGAGAATGTATGTTAATTTGGGAAATCGATACCCGCCATATTTGAGTTTTATCATCGCAATATAAAGTCATTTAGACTTTTATTACGAGGTGTATTACTTAGGTACTATATACAAATCTCAACAAGTCATTGACAATTGATTATATACACAAACATATGATGATATGAGGCTGACATGGCATTGTTACAAAGATTGATGAAACCCCGTGAAGGTGAACGCGTTGAAATCTATAAAAATGGTCGCATCCTCATAAGGGGCTTGGTGACAGTGGCAAATAATAATCTTATTTGTATCATGGATACCAAAGACATGCGGTCTCTTAACTTCAAAACCAGTGAATTAGAAGTTGCGATTGCACAACGCGAAATTCGTATCAAAAAATTAAAAAATTAGCATTATATAGTAATTCATTTGCCAAATCTTGACACAGCAAATAGACATGTTTATGATATAACAATTCTGTAATTTATATCTAGGTAATTTGATACATGACTATTCGGCTTGAATGGCTCAATGAGCAAAAAGATACTTTAATTTATCGTTTAGAGAGTCCTATAACAGGCATAGAAATTATGGATTCTCTGAAGGAAGCCTACCAAATGGGGGTTGATACAGAGTTTACGACTTCGGTATTTGACCTCACATCTTGTAACAATGTACCCATGAACATCTTGTCTTCCATCTCGACAATGAAGGAATATACGATGGATTCCGTCAATCTACGTATCATCGTTGGTGGTTCAATGTTAGTCACACGCTTCTTCAATATCATAATAACATTGATACCCAATATGGAAAAAACAGTTCAGACCGTTGATACGATGGATGAGGCGCTTGTGTTAATAGAAAAACAGAAAAAAGAAGCACAAGAAATACAATAAAATCAGAGTGGACTCAGTCCTTTTTGTTGTCAGCCAAGCATTGGGATAGCATAATTGCATGACCGATATGATGACCGAGGGGACGCATAAATTCTAAATAATCCGACAACCAAAATGGGTCTCTCTCAGCAACAATTCTATCGAGATATAGCACCCCAATGATCTGATTATCTATCCACAATGGCAGCAAACAAATCATGCGAAGCCAATATCCAACCCTAGCTTCATGAGGATCACGTACATCATCAAAAATATTCACATTATTCGTTATGTACATATCCTCAAGCGTCGGAATCACATCAAAAATTCTGGGGAATAACCCTGTGTCTTTGGGTCTATCACTTGGATTATTTTGGAAGGTTTCTTGCCATTGATTATTAGTGGGATTGTACTGAATAATCAGTCCATAGTTGGCATTTGACACTTGGCATATAAAGTCTAAAATTGCCTGATAGGTTTGGGGGACATCATCACTCACCAGTTCAATGAGTTTGAACAACTGCATCACACGCTGTTTTCCATCAGGCAATTGGCTCAGTTCCGCCTTTAATATCTTTACCCTCTGCATCACATCTAACAATACGGGGATAACATCATCAGGAATATCGAGGTTTAGGTCTGTTTCAAGCAGGTCTCTAACATTCGATATATCCGTATGAATAGCGTCAAGGCGTTCCACTAATGACACAATACGTCTCTATTTGGCTTTAGATAAGTCAGCGAATAACTGTGCATTACGAATTGCAATAGCAGCTTGTGCGCCATAGAGCTTGAATAGGGGTATCATATCTTGTGATACAGCCCCCGATGTAATTTTCTTGTCGCCATAGAATACACCAATTAGCTCATTGTTACGGATTAAGGGAATCCCCATCACTGTCCGCAAGGGAACACGCCAACTCCCACTTTTTTGATAGGTCGATGATGCCATATCCATATTACTGCTAGTAAAAATATCTTTCGACTTTTGGACTTCACCCAGTATCACTTCGCTGATGCTATGTTCCATCGGTCGGATTTCGGTATCTATCCAATTTTCGCTAATGGATAATAAAAAGGCTTCTTCACCTTTATCATATAAAGATACAAAACCTCGCTCACACTGTGTTAGCAATAAAAACCAGCGCATCACTTCAGTCAAGACAGCATCAACACCTGCTTCTGGGGTTGCCATAATCTCCAGCGTTGCACCGAAGGTATTCAAGCGCGTGAGTGAGGCTGTGGCTTCATCGCGGATATTCAAAATTTCGCGTCGGAGTTGCATCAGTATAAACTTACTTTTGCGGGTTCTGCTGTCAGACAGTGTTCCTGTTAACTCTTTAATCGTATCTTCAAATTGTTCAATGGTTGCATCAAGCCGAGCAAAAATACTATGTTTAAAATCAGGCTGGGTCATGCCATGTCCTATTTATTCTAAAATATTGTTATCAAATATAACCTGATTATAACGGCACTTACATAGATGAAAAATAGAGGGTTACGATCTTGTTTGGAGAATGTAGCTTAAGCAATGGATATTGTATAGTGATAAGGGACAGTTTTGCACCGCCCCTTATCGGATATTTCTATAAAATTTGATCCAAAAATTCTTGAGTACGTGGGTGATGTTCAATGTCTGGGCTGAAGAAGTTTTCGGGTGGACCTTGTTCAACGATACGACCTCTATCGAAGAAAATCACACGGTCAGCCACTTCACGCGCAAAGCCCATCTCATGTGTCACGACCAACATTGTCATACCTGATTGCGCCAATTCCTTCATAACATCCAGCACTTCTTTAATCATTTCAGGGTCTAGCGCAGATGTGGGTTCATCAAAGAGCATAATTTTCGGTTCCATCGCCAACGCCCGTGCAATTGCCACACGTTGCTGTTGACCACCCGATAATTGCCCTGGATATTTGAGAGCTTGTTCAGGGATCCCAACGCGGGTCAAGAGTTCCATCGCACGTTGTTCTGCTTTATCCCGCGCCCAATGACGAACTTTCATTGGTGCGAGAGTGATATTATCGAGAATCGTTAAATGCGGGAATAAGTTAAATTGCTGGAATACCATGCCTGTTTCGCGACGAATTTCCGCAATATTTTTCACATCATGACTAAGTTCGATTCCATCAACAACAATTTGCCCATCTTGATGTTCTTCTAGGCGGTTGATACAGCGAATAAATGTTGATTTACCCGACCCCGACGGGCCAATGATAACCAACACTTCTTGCGGGGCGACTTCGATTGAGACGTTCCGCAATACATGAAATTCACCATACCATTTGTTCATATCTTTACAGATGATAATTGGCTCATCACCTGACATCGCTTGTTTGCCATCTTCCATTTTAGTGCCTCCACAAAACCAAAATATAGTTGTATGTATAGGGATGACTCTGTATGTCACCCCTACGATAAACGGATTGTTACTGTTAAATCTGACGCGCTCGTGCCGCACCTGATCCAGTCTCTTCTACACGACGACTGATATACGACATGATATAACTAAATACGAAATAGATAATCGCGATATAGAGATAGGTTTCTTGACGTTTCTGCAAAAATTCAGGTTGAGCCACAACGCGGTTCGCAATCCCTGTAATTTCCGCTAGACCCACAATAACAACCAGTGATGTATCTTTAAACAAGGAAATGAACTGTCCAACCAGTGCAGGAATCACAGCGCGTAATGCCTGTGGCAACAGAATATTAATTGTTGTCTGCCATGAGGAAAGTCCTATAGCTTGTGCCGCTTCGGTTTGTCCACTTGGTATGGATTGCAAACCACCACGTACATTTTCTGCCAGATACGCCGCACTAAACATGGTCACACCCACCCACACACGTACAGTTCCTTCGACAGTCGCCAATGTTGGGTCAATCAATGGAACAAGGAGTGTCGCGAGGAAGAGTACCGTAATCAAAGGTACACCACGCACCGTCTCGATATATAAGATACAAGCTGTTTTAACAACAGGTAGATTACTACGACGACCGAGAGCCAATGCCAGACCAATCGGGAAGGAAGCCCCAACACCGAGAATCGTCAGTTGCATTGTCAGCATCAAACCACCCCATGCCCGCTTATCTGAGAGTGGGAGGAGTTGATTGGGTGAAGTCTGTAAAATACCAGAAGAATCTAAACCTAAGATAAAGGTCGGAATCGCAAGGAGAGCAATCGCCCAGACAACAACTGCACCACCAATTGCAGGCAGTGGGTAGTTATCTAAGAAAGACCCCTGACTACCATCTGTTGATTTACGGCGTGTGCGTTGGGCTTCAACACCACGTTGAAACATCACACCACCAACACCCAGCCACATGACGAAATAGATGATTGACCACTTATCAATGAATGTCAAAAATTGCATTGTAAGGAAGGTCATCAATATCAAACCGATGATAATCCGTTCTGATGTCCATGTATGTGAACCACTAAAAAACATCCACATCAGCCAGAAAAAGATAGAAATAGCTGCTAGCCCAAGAAATGGATATCCCTCAGCAGGACCAACATATGTGACATCAGCAAAGATAAAAGCAAAAGTCAGTGTACCAATGAGATAGCCGAGGCGTTTACTTGAAAAATCAATTCGTTCGCGAAGTGAATTACCAAAGAGTCCAATCGCAACACCAACAATAGCTAATCCCAACCAGATGAACATATAGTCCATCGAGCTATCTGTCCATGAGTCCCAGACAATATCAACCACATGAGTTTGTGCGATTTGTAGGAAGAAGCCACCGACAAGTAAAGCATAACCGAGTGTACCTTTAAAGTTCATCCCAGCTAAGTACATGATAAAGAGCCAAATTAAACCACCGACAGCACTACCGAGTGTCGCGCCAGAGAAATCACCAACACCTGATGCAAAGACATACATCAAAATCGGGAAAATACCCCATGCGTAGATGAGCATATTGGTGATACTTGCTTCAGCATCTTCACCACTATTCATCCGATTGAGCCATGCGTCGATTTGGCCAGCGAGGAATACACCACCAATCGCTAAGACAATTTTGATAATTGCACCGACAAGTCCACCAATCGGTTGTATGCCAAATGCACCATCAATCAGTGCAAAGTAAGCAAGGACAACCAAGAAAGGGGATAAGCCTGCCAGAAGCACAGTCACTCGGCTTGTCATATTACTAAAGTGTGTGTTTTCGCCCAGTAGATGCGCGATAACCCGTCCACCCACAAAACCCCATGCGACGACAAGCAAGAAAGGTAAGAAGAGGTGGTCAACTTGTTCAAAGAACAATGGCACAAAATGAACAAGATAGGTTGTGAGGTCACGTAAACCACGATATTGATTATCAATCAAGACAATGAAGGGGACGGTATTCCCATCAATTTCGGGACGTGGGTCAGTCACAGCCAATTCGTTATCAGTTAAGCGGACAAACATTGATGAATTTGCTGTCAATGTTCGTTCTACAATCGGGAAGATACCCCGTACGGCAACAATCGCGGTACCCTCTTCGCCTTCTATGGCATTTTTCTTGAGGATATACCAACCATCGGCTGGCATGACAGCAGAGACCACTTCGCCCTCTGCACTAACGACACCCTCAGCCAAAACCTCTAACGTTTGACCATCCAAAATTTCGATAGCCATCGGTGTTTGGTTGACATCGTAAGTTTCGATAACCGATTGTGGTGTCAGTAAAACCACAAACATCTCATGTAAGAAGTCTGCTTCGGCAGGTGTGGGGTCGATGAGTTGTTCAGCATCATCAGGTTGAGCTTCTAGACCAATGAGGTCAATCGTAATGCCATTAACCAGTGCTTCACCAATATCTTCGATACTTTCACTTGCCATCAAGGTTGTTGTCAATTCATCCAATGCAGATGTGGCATCACTTGTTAGCACATCTTCATCAGCTAAATCATCAATTGTCGTGTTCACATCATCAATCGCCGTTGAAAGGGCTTCATCAGATGTCTCTAGTGCATCATTTGCATTTTCTAAGCGGTTTAACCAAACTTCTAATTCAGCCACTGTCCATGTTTCATCAGCGAGATTATCCCGCGCGACTGTCGCAAATTCGATTGTATTGGCAACCATATCATTGTTACGGACAAAGGTACGGATTTCGAGACGTGTCCGTTCTTCCAATGGTTCAGTTAACTCACGACTAATCATACTGTCGAAGGTTTCACTTGCCAGCTCATTTTGGTCAATGCGGTTTTGTGCTGCATTAGCCAGTGCATTGGCAGTACGGTCGGAGAAGCCTGACAAATCGCTGAGTTGCTCGACACTGCTTGTCGGACGAGTCGCGATATTGACTTCAACCGTTTCGCCTGCTTGAGCAATAAATGCGAGTTCGGCTTGTGGAATCAGGATAGAGGCGCGGTCAGTAATTTCGACATTACCCGCCGCCAAGTAAGATTCAGGTTGTGGGAGTGTTGTACGGATCAATGCAGGCATAAAAGCAAGCAACCCCACAACAACCAGTGAGATGATCGTTAGTGTTCGCATTGAGCGTCTCGCCCAGACTGCAAAGCTCATCCCTGTGAGGAATGCCGCCATCAGAACAGTCAGCGCAACACGCCATTCAAATTCATTTTCTAAACGGTCAAGCATAAACAACCGTTGGTTATTGATAACTGCAAACCAGTTTGCCGAGCCAATTGCCCATTCAAAGAAACTGATAACCAGTGCTGCAACAAATAGGGTAGACAAAATCGTCACCGCTATATCTGTCGGCGAACCAAAGAGATTTTGGCGTAACCATGCGACAGCACCTACTTCTAAACGGGGAGGCGGTAAGGTTGGCGTATCCTCATGATAGATTATGGTCTGTGTTACATCGACTTTTTTATTTTCGGACATCAGACACCTACCTTGTGACCAGTTGGAAACGTTGATTGATTAAGTTCATCATAAAAGAAATCGCCAGACTGATGATAAGGTATGAAATCAATACCATGATAATCCCAGTCACCGATTGCCCCGATTGATTGATAATCGTATTGGTCACTTGGAAAATGTCCGTATACGATACCGCAATCGCTAAGCTAGAGTTCTTCGCAAGGTTCAGATATTGATTACCCAATGGTGGAATAATCACCCGTAACGCCTGCGGAAGCACAATCAGCCTGAGCATATCCCCTTGTGATAAACCCATAGCGCGTGAGGCTTCGACCTGTCCATTTGGTACAGCTTGAATACCTGCACGGACAATTTCTGCGATGAATGCCGAGGTATAAATGACCAACCCGAGGAATACAGCCAAATAAGATGGCGAGACTTCGATACCTGTTTCGATATTCCGTCCGCGTTGGTCAACTGTCGGTGGGCGGAAGATCATCGGTTGCCGTGTAAATTCTAATTCTTGTTCAATTGTTAACAAGCCAGATTCAAAGGCATCTTCATAAGGCATTTCGGTACTGGTTTCAGTCTCTTCATCAAATACAGAGATAACCTCTGGTGTAGGACGCATCCCAACAATAAGCCAACCAAACAAGGTAAAGCCAAGTATTGTAAGCGTCACATACCGTAAGCGAGGTATCGGTCTTCCTGTTGACTCTGTTACAAAGGCAAAGTAACGCCATAAGCCCCATGCAACAACCAGGCCAACCGTAATGAAGCCCATCCAAATCGCAAAGAGTGATGTGGGTATCAATTCAAATAAGGCAACACCTTTAATACTGATATACATCCCTGCACGGAATTCGATTGGTGTAGCTTGCCCTATCAAGACTGCACCTGATAAATTGGCAAGTAATACAATGGCTACTGTGCCTTGCCGTATCCGATTACGCCATATTTGATTTCGTATATTGCGCGTATAGGCATATACAAGAGCAATAATGAGGATGGACGCAAGGTATTGGACAATTGGTATGCCACGTATGCCCTCTTGAGGGAAGGCGATTGCCTCTTGTAAGGCGGGTAATGAGAAGATAACCACAAAGAACCACGCGAATATCTGTAACAGAATCGGCGTGTTGCGTAGCACTTCGACATAAGCACGCGCCAGTGTCCTCAGCAAAAAATTGCTACTCAACAAGAAGATACCAAATAAGATACCTAATATGGTTGTTGAGACGAGTCCGAGGACAACCACGCGTAAGGTATTGACAATACCAACCCGGAAGGCATCAATATATTTATCATCAGGTGAATAATCACCAGAATCTGCAATTTCAAACCCTGCCCGATTCTCTAAAAATTCGAGATTGGGGGCTTGGTCAGTCGCATTTAGTGCCGAGTTGATACGAGTGGATAAATCACTCATAACAAGAACAACTATAATTACAAAAACAATCTGTGCGATCCCCTGCAAGATGCGAGCATCGCGGAAGACTGCGGGTAATAAACTATCTTGTTTAACTTCATTTTGCATCGTCATAGGTTTTTCTCCCTATGTGTTTCGCACCATCAATTAGGTATCTATTATTGTAGACACAATCTATCGATGTCACAAATATTCAATCAGCATAGTTTTTAGGTGAGTTTTTTTGGGCAAAAGTGGTAAGAAACAATATAGTTCTTATGTATAAGCACGTTTATCAATAATAAATAGTGATATAAATAATAATTTGGAATAAGTATCTAGCATATTAACAAATGATATCTATCCCTGAACCTTCACTAAAACATAGCTTGTACATCAATCATGCCTCTATCATCAAGAACTAAGTCACCACAACTTCATAAAACTAACCACTCTTCTCGATTCTCACCGCAAAATGCAAACGGGGTACGACACCATCGCTGATGACCGCACCCCGTCGTTGAGAATGCGCTAAGTTAGATTAGCGTTCGATTTAACGGAATGGTGGAGCGTAAAGCAAACCACCGTCTGTCCAGAGTGCGTTAACACCGCGGGTTAGACCAAAGATGGTTTCTGGACCCAAGTTGCGGTCAAAGACTTCACCATAGTTACCAACTTGTGTGATAACGTCTACCATAAATTCATCGTTGATGCCGAGGTAGTCACCAGTAACACTGTCACCGAGACCCAAGAAACGTTGAATATTTGCATCTTCGCTATCCATGAAGTCGCCGATGTTCATGCTGTCGATACCGAGTTCTTCAGCGGTAATCAAACCCCATACTGTCCAACGGATGATGTCAGCAAATTGTGGGTCGCTTTGTGCGCTCACAGGACCGAGAGGTTCTTTACTGATTGTACCTGGAAGGATGAAGTGTGCAGCAGGGTCAGCAGCAGTTGCTTTACGGGAGAGCAAACCACTCATATCGGTGGTGATTGCATCACATGCGTCAGCTTCGTATGCGTCCATGACAGCATCGAAATCTTGGAATGTGTTGAGTTCCCAGTCTGCGCCGAGTTTATCAGCAAGGTCAGTTACGTTCAATTCGGTGGTTGTACCAGCGTTTGTACACATGGTGATACTTTCTTCACCAAGTTCTTCGATGGTGGTTACACCAAATTCAACTTTAACCATGATACCTTGACCATCATAGAATGTTGTTGGACCAAATGTTGCGCCCCATTCTGTGTCACGGCTAAGTGTCCAAGTTGTGTTACGGCTGAGCATATCAATTTCGCCAGATGCTAATGCAGTTGGGCGTTCAGCAGCAGTTAATGGACGGTATGTAACAGCTTCTGCGTCACCGAGTACAGCAGCAGCAACTGCTTTACAGATGTCTACATCGAAGCCTTCAAAGTCGCCAGCATCATTTTGTGTACCAAAACCGGGGAGTGTTGCGTTCACACCGCAAATCAATTCACCACGTTCTTGAATACGAGCAAGAATACTGTCATCTTGTGCTACGGCAATGCTTGCACCCATAACAAGTGCGGTCATTGCGAGTAACGCCATAATTAAAATACGTTTTGTCATTCCCTATTCTCCTTAAAAGTGGGTTAACTAAGTATAAAGTTGATAGATATGAGTTGTGTAAGTGTTGAGGACACAAAACAATCTACAACCTGTGGGCGTTAGTGTATAACAGACCTAGCCATATGTCAAA
>CAYGTY010000034.1:0-4213 GCA_964352825.1 uncultured Anaerolineaceae bacterium | reverse complement strand
TTCACAGTCACTTCAAAGCGTCCACCCGAGCTTGGGATAAGCTTCCAGCTTGTTACAAAATATTCAATTTGGCGTTCACTTAAGATTTGACCCGTCAGACTGACGGCGCGAGGTGTATAATTTCAAGCAGCACAGTATTCAATAACAACTTCCATCATGCCATTTTGCATTATCTGATCCTTTCTGATTAGATAGTATAAACATAACACTACTAAATTAACAAAGAGTTAGAGAGAAATCAAACAAAATCTTTGTGCAATAAAGGTTTTTTATCGGATTATCATATAATGATAAGACTAATTGACTAAAATCTACTGGAATAGAATTATGAATGTCATACAAGAATTGCTCAACGAATACATACGGATGCGGGAAAACGGTTTAGATGGCAAAGCAACTTTACATGCCCTCCGTCCCTATATCGAACCCTTACCAGACAACCACAAAGCCGAACTTGCACGATATTTACGACAATGGGAAAAAGGCGAACTCCAAACCGAGAAAGAAGTCTCTACATCTACAGATGAAGTGACCGCCCATGATGTAACCGAAGTCGTGAATGAGGTCGAGATTGATAACACATCACAACACCCATCTGACTCACAAGGGTCATCACTGATAAAACCGATTTCACCTATCAAGCCCATTGCTCGACAAGAACCCCGCCCTGGTGAAGACCTCCTGCCAAAAGGATTACGTCCCGGTGCAACATGGATTGCTTGTCCAAATTGTAATACCAAAAACAAAGCCAATGAGATTTTCTGCTATGCTTGCGGTCATCTGATGGATAGTGGACAAGGCTTTAACTCCACTCGTAGCTTTTCTGATGCGGATATGCAAATGATGCCCCCCGAACACTATGGTAGGGATTCGCTTTTAATTTTGCAAATGCGCGATTCTGGGGCTTACTTCAAAATCCGTCCACAAAATTATACCCATGAGTTGGTGATTGGACGCAGTAGCTCCAATACAGCTATGAAGCCCGACGTTGATTTGATGCAAGAAAATGCAGACGAATTCGGGGTCTCGCGTTTACACATCGCTATTCAATATGTCATGGAAAATAACACCCTGATTGTCTTCGACTTGGGGAGTGCAAATGGTTCATTCATCAATGGACAAAAATTGCACCCATCAGAAAAACGTATTCTAAGAAATGGTGATGAATTAAGAATTGGGCGGATGATTGTCCGTGTTAGCTATGAACATCCAGGTCCAGAGTTAGAGTGATATATATCCCTAAGGTGATTCAGCATCAACGGGACGCATATTCCCCTCTGTAATCGGTGCCATACCAGTCAGTGTGTCGGGTGGCACCATATCAGGGGTAGGGTCTTCGGGTTGTTGATGATGGTATAACATACCACTCAATATCCATGCCATATCCTCGACGAAGCGTTTTTTGAAGGCTTTATAGGTTTCCCCCGGAAGCTGACCATTTAGGGTATAGGTATAATTTTCGATAATTTTATGACCAATAATCGCCATCTCAGGTTCCCATTGGTCGATCACATGCCATGCCCCATTACGGCACTGATACAACTCAAACATAATACGGACTTCCCCATGCTTGCCCTCAAAGCGCATATCCATGGCAATCGGGAGAATGGCACTTTTCTTATTAATCGGTTTACTCGCCTGCTTGCTGATGCTTTTGGCAATCGGTTGGACAGCTTTTCGCAATTTTTCATTGTCGTATTTTTGGGCACGGTGAGCTACTTTATTGAGCTTTTTCAATAACTTGGATGGCATAATCACCTCAGTGCGATTAATACGACCATACATATCATATTGCACGGTTCGCATCGATTTAATATCCCATGTACCGAGGATATTTCCCTCAATATCTGTCAGACGTTTTAGCGCGATAACATTATTTTGTGAGCAGGCTTCAAAGATAGTGCCGTTTTGTGCATGGGTCTGCCACCCTTGTCTACGTCCTAATGTGGAACTAGGATCATGGTATGTGTTCATCGCATAAGGGGGTTGCCATGTCCCAAATGTCGGTGGACGGCGGAATAATAAACGGAGTATCAGCGTGAAGAACCACAGTAAAACTAACCCGACTGTAACCCCTGCCACACCAATTAGAATTTGCTCAGTTGTATAAACATCTTGATTGACTTGAATCCCCTCATCGAGGCGTTTAATACCCACCTCAATCACAGGAATCACAAAATCAAATTCACTCTCAGCAACAGGTGTTACTTCAGGTTGTGTTGTCGTTGTTGTATTTTCAGGGATGGTCGCACTAAATAAAGCCCGATTATCGGTAGCAATGCGACTACCTGCCAATTCAAATTGATCAATACCGACTTCAACCGCGAAGAATTTCTGACCAGCCTCAAAATCTGCCATTAAAAACTCAAAGGCAACTGTGACGACTTCATTTTCAGCTAATGGGGGTAAAGTATCGCTTGCTTCAATAAGTCCACTACCATCTTGAACAATGTTAATCGCCGCCGAATCCGTCGCTGTTCCGCCCTTGTTGGTTACGGTGAACTCAACGGTAAAGGTTGTATTATCTTCACTATAACTGACAGTAGGGGTCGATAAGGCATAATTACGAGGTGCTGTTTGTGCCATCGCACTCATGGTGACTATGCAGATTAGCCATAATACAAATATAACTTTACACCGTGCCATAATATTACCCTTTACTATCGAAGCAAACCGTCCAGCTAAATAGAAATCTCATGATAGAGCTTATCTTAACTATAAACCTGTTTGGTTTGCTTTCCAAGTCGAAAGGGCTACGCTTATACTACGTTTACTCTGTCACATATATCTTATAGAGCAATCACATCTCGATGTTAGCTTGGCAACTCTACAATAAAGGTTGTCCCTTGTCCGAGCTCACTCTCAACATAAACTCGACCCTGATGTTGGTCTACACAATCTTGTACGATACTCAAGCCTAGCCCTGTTCCTGAAATCTCAGTAACACTGTCTGTACGAAAGAATGGCTCGAATAGATGAGGTAAATCCTCAGCAGAAATACCCATCCCATTATCAATCAGTTTGAGGGTAATCCATACATCCTTTTTGTCTAACTCCAAGCGAATCTCACCACCTTCAGGCGTATATTTAATGGCATTCGATAATAAGTTCAATAAAATACGGCTAATGAGGGTTTCATTGGCATCAACCATTTGGACATTACCCAGATTCACAAATTCCAGATGATGAGAATGACCATATACCGTAGCAAATTCTTCAACACTGATACGACATAAACTTGCCAGATTGAATGCTTTTATCTGTAAGGCTTGGTCACTTATCCCTCCTCGAATCATATCAACTGTATCTTGTAATAAGTTAATCGCAAATTGGATTTGACGATTAATGATTTGGAGTTTTTCTTGACGGCTTTCATCACTCAAACGATCATAATAACGACTCAGCATTTCTTGAGATGTAGCAACAATGGTTAAGGGTGTCCTCAAATCATGAGATAGCATCGATATAATGCGTTGGGTCAGGGCATTACGCTCTTGCTCTTTTAAGAATTGTGCCTTAATCCGTTCATTCTCCAGCTGTAATTGTTCTTGTTGTTTTATCTCCGTAACATCACGCGTTATAGTTGCGATACCATTATCTACCCTGACTATTTGATGGATATACCAACCGCTGACTTGTTCTTCTGGTGGGACAAAGAACTCTCGGATGATAGGCTCTCCTGTTTTTACAACACGCACATATGCATCAAAAAATTCTGGTTTACGATTAATTGGGAAGAGTTCACAAATCAACCCTCCAACCAATGTTTCATAAGTCATTCCCACTTGTGCTAACGCGTTCTGGTTGACTTCGATAATACGAAAGTCAATAATATTATCATCTGCATCGTATACACTTTCCATTAAATAAAAAGCATCAAGGCTGGCATCAATCGCCGCACGGTAGCGTTGCTCTGTAAGGTTTTGCGCCTGTTCTGCTCGTTTACGCTCAGTAATGTCATATGAGACAATTTGAACATATTTGGGCTCGTTATTTTCGTCTAGAACAGGTTGAACAACAGACCAGAACCAATGAAGACCATCATGTAAGCTAACATTATCTTCAAAGTATAATGATGATTCACCTGTACTCAATACCTTTTGGATTCTTTCAAGTATCACATCATTTGAATATGAGATTAATTCATCAACAGTATGCCCAACAGCGTCAGACACACTCACACCCATATTAAGGGCTGCCACTTGATTGAGGG
>CAYGTY010000033.1:0-44096 GCA_964352825.1 uncultured Anaerolineaceae bacterium | reverse complement strand
GGGATTGGTCGCTATATGTTCCGTGCATCTACATCGCAAGATTTCCCAGCGATTATGGGTGTAAGTTTATTAATTGCAGTCATTTATGTTGGAGTTAACTTTGTCGTCGATATCCTCTATTACTTCCTCGACCCGCGAATCCGGGTGGGATAGCACACTTAGCGCAGTTCTTTATCATCTGCGTCGCAACCCATTGGTTCTCATTGGGTTGGTGATTGTTGTCGTTTGGCTATCCATTGCTTTGATTGCACCCGCGATTGCGCCTTATCATCCACTTCAACAAAATCTTGCTGATCGCTTGCAAACCCCTAATGCTACGTATTTGATGGGGACAGATGAGCTTGGGCGCGATATATTTAGTCGTGTTTTGTGGGGCGCGCAAATTACAATTCCTGCTGGATTTGCTGTTATTATCATCGGTAGTTTGCTCGGCACAGTGATTGGTGCTGTTGCTGGCTATATTGGTGGGCTTGGCGATGAGTTGTTGATGCGCTTTACGGAATTATTTATGGCGTTCCCGACTATCATCTTGGCATTAGCAGTGACGGCGGCTTTAGGTCCTGATATTAAAAATGCGATTTTGGCATTGATAATTGTCTGGTGGCCGAGTTATGCGCGTGTTGTGCGTGGTCTTGTGTTAGAAGTAAAGTCACAAGAATATGTTGAGGCTGCACATAGCGTTGGAGCAGGTGGAGCATATATTTTGTTCCGCACTATTTTGCCAAATTGTATGGCACCTGCACTTATCCTCGCGACATTAGATATTGGTAATGCAATTATTGTTTTTGCGAGCTTGAGCTTTATCGGTCTGGGTCCTGATCCTTCATCACCTGAGTGGGGACGTATGGTCAGCATCGGTATCGATTTCTTTGGTCAGTGGTGGATGTGGTTGTTCCCTGGGTTAGCGATTGCTACACTTGTGATGGCACTTAATTTCATTGGTGATGGCTTACGCGATATTTTAGACCCCCGTTTGCGCGGCGACTCATAAGTTGCTGAAATATGTTTTTACGACTATTCATTATTCTTTGGTGTATCGGTATTACATTTCAAGTTACAGCTAGTACAGATGCGATTGATACTGCCCTTGAAAATTGTAACCGAGTGGAAAGTCCTCTTGATGTTGCACTGGGGTGTGATGTTCAAATTAACTGCTTATTTAATACTGCTACGATAAATTGCTCTGAGTTGACCCTCGTACAACTTGTTCAAACCTGTCGTGATTTTGATATACAAACCTGTGTTGATGTTGCAACATTGACAATCATTGCGATAGATGATGCAATTTTGAAATTTCAAACAACCGATTCTACGATGCAATTGAATAACAGTCTGCGCGCGTTTTTGGTGGGTGATTACCAGACAGCGATTGACCTCTTTGAGAATGTAACCTTGTCGCTGGATTATTTTCCGCATCATATTTTAGAGCTTGGCTTAGGGATTTTATATCTGCGCTTCGATAACCCTGATGTCGCCTTGATTCAATTTGATAAATCTCTAAATCTTGAGTTTTATAACCCTGTTGCTTTCTACTATCGTGGTAATACCTATGAGGACCGCGGTAATAGCATACGAGCCTTACGTGACCATTATCTATATGATTTATTGGCGGATACACAACTCAAAGTAATTCTTCCCCTAAGGTCATTTCGTATTCAAATCCCGAATAGTGAGGCATGGAATCGTTATCCTATTTATACGATGGGTGGAACGAATGGGTCATTCAGTATCGCTGATAATACATTAGAACCGCTTGAACCTATTGTTGTCTCATTTGTTGATGATGGTGAGACACTTGTGATTGCAGGTTGGTTAGATATTGTTGCTGGGGATGAGGCTGAAATTTTGTTTTTTGAGCGTGACCCTCAAAGTCCATTACGTTATATCTTAAATATTAATCAGCAAAATGTGCCGAATAGTGTGTTATCAGGGAAAACTGAGGTGAGTGTTGTCGTCTCACCTGAATACCTCGATTTATACGTGCGAAGTAGCCAAGGTATAATTACAACATTAACAACTAGCCTTGCGACAGTTGCCTTAGAATCCGATAGACGAGTTGATAATGCAAACCGCATTTGTGATTTGGCTTCTCTATCCTTCATCGATGTTGGTGTAGTAGTTGACATTTTAGCATCAAGCCAAGCCTCTCAATTATGGGAATCACCCGATTTTGATAGTATCTCACAAGAGCTTGTTTTTACTGGAGATGAGGAAACGAAACCTTTTACGGTGGTCGATGGCGGACTTTGTGACTCTAGTACGATTTGGTGGGAAATATCTAATGGTACAGAGCAGGGATGGTTGCCTGAGCATCATCAACTTTCGCTGAATGATTATCAACTTGTCCCATCTGACTTATATCAACTCTGGCAAGAAACTCCACCAACCCCATTACAGTTTTTAGATGGCTAGGAATTAATCTAAAATAGTATCTTGGACAAAGCGAACCTTGTCCATATATTTACTACAATGATTGTTGATATAGCGGTTTATCGCTTATGTGTGTTATTGTTGCGTCGTCTATTTCTGTTACGATTTGATTTTGACGATTTTGATATTTTTTGTTTTTGGGGTGGTGGCTCTGGGTCAACGACATCGGATACATAAGGATGGTCTGTGATGATGGTTATCTTCTGGTCAATTAGAGCTTCAATATCTTTGAGGTAGGGTCGCTCATCAGCTTGACAAAATGAGTATGCAATACCTGATGCCCCTGCGCGCGCTGTTCGCCCAATACGATGGACATAACTCTCAGAGATATTTGGCAAATCGAAGTTGATGACATGGGTCACGCTGTCTATATCTAAGCCTCTGGCGGCAATATCCGTTGCAACTAGAATTCTGGTTTTACCATTCTTAAAATTACTAAGCGCGCGGGTGCGAGCCGTTTGTGATTTATCACCATGAATTGCTTCGGCAGGTGTATTGTTGCGTGAGAGTTGTTTTGCTAGATTATTGGCACGATGTTTTGTCCGTGTGAAAATTAAAACCCGTTCAATACTTCGGTCTTGAAGGACATGCTTGAGCAGTTCCTTTTTATTTTCACGTTCTACAAGAAAAACAAATTGGTCAATCTTATCAACTGTGCTGGATTGTGGATTCACTTCGACACGGATTGGGTCTTGTAGAAAACTTTGGCTTAAATCTGTGATAGCTTGTGGCATCGTTGCCGAGAAGAGTAGATTTTGACGTTTTGATGGTAGGACTTTTAATACTCGTTTTACATCATGGATAAAACCCATATCTAACATTCTATCGGCTTCATCAAGTACAAAAATTTCTAGTTTATCTAGTTTTACAATGCCTTGATTCATTAAATCTAGTAATCTTCCGGGTGTGGCAACAAGTATATCAACACCGCGTTGAAGTGCCCTGACTTGTGGTTGCTGTCCGACACCACCAAAGATGACAGTATGTTTTAGGGGGGTACCTTGACTATAGATACCGAATTTTTCGTCGATTTGTGCGGCTAGCTCGCGCGTGGGGGAAAGCACCAAGACACGAATATGACGAGTATGGGAGTGTATACCCAATGATTGAATAATCGGTAGAGCAAAGGCAGCTGTTTTTCCTGTTCCTGTTTGCGCGCATCCGATGACATCACGCCCATTCACAATATGGGGAATGGTTTGTGCTTGGATGGGGGTGGGCTGGGTATAACCTTCTCGTTCAATTGTTTTGAGGAGTTTTTTGTCTAATGGTAAATCACGAAATATCATAAATATTGTGTTTTCTGATTGTTTTGCAAGATTGAGTTATTCATTGTGGTGCAAGATTGATAAAAATACCATATTGTAAACCTGCACTCGTGTTATAAGTCCTTATTAACAGAAGTCAGGTATTGACCTTTTTGATTTATCGCCTAACATCCACACATAGAAATTTTATTTTTAACGTTAAGGAGATACTGCAATGACACTTGATGAAAAAGCAAAAGAACTTGGTATTGATTTAGAAGATTATACGGCATCAACAACCCTTGCACCTGCTACTAAAATTGGGAATACAATTTATGTTTCAGGACATGTATCGGCAGGATATAAAGGTAAGCTCGGTGCAGATTTGACCGTTGAGCAAGGTCAAGAAGCGGCGCGTGTGTGTGCGGTACAGTTGTTGCAAGCAGCATATACAATCACAGGTACGATAAATAATTTGCGCTTACGTAAGTTGTTGGGTGCTGTGAATTCTGCTCCAGACTTTATTGATCAGCACTTAGTCATTAATGGCGCATCACAGTTGTTCTGGGATTTGTATGATGGTGAGTTGCATGCTCGTAGTGCCTTGGGTTTTGTATCTTTGCCGATTGGGTTTGCAGTTGAAATTGAAGCTATTTTTGAGATTGTAGAATAATTTATTGATCCGAAATATGAGTATATCATCATTTCTTGCTTACATCACCCCAACCACAGTCTGAGATTTCGTTATGCAATTATTAGGCAATGTTCTCCGATTATATAATCGCCAAGCGCGTATATTCTTCCTTGTTGTAATCGCAATGGGGTTCGCAATTGATGGTGTCTATACCGTTTTGCTTAACCTCTACCTCTTGCGCTTGGGGTATGGGACTGAATTTATTGGTTTAGTGAATGCGGCTGGGTTACTGGCATTTGCATTGACAAGTTTGCCTGCGGGTATTGTTGGGTCACGCATTTCTAATACATTGATGATGAAGATTGGGGCTGGAGTGGTGTTGATTGGTGGCGGATTGATGCCCTTTGCCGAATTTGCCCCTATTGCTTGGCAAGATGCTTGGCTGGTTGGATTTTATGCCATTCTCTTTATGGGATTCTCCTTGTTTTTTGTCAATGGTGCGCCTTTCTTGATGAATATTGTGGCAAATGGTCGGCAGAATGATGCCTTTGCAGCACAAACAGCCTTGCTATCTTTGGCGGCATTCATCGGAAGTTTAGTCGGTGGGATTGTCCCTGAGTTACTAGCAACAACCCAATCTTTAACGCTAGAAGACCCTGAGCCTTATCGTATTGCATTGATGATTGTCTCAGTTGTACTGACTGTCGCATTCTTTTTGGTACTGACAATTCGCCCTATGCCTGATGAAATTGATATTTTGGACGATGGGCAGCTTGATATAGGAATACCCAAAACGAAAATTGTTGCATGGACAAAGCCCGTCGTGGTAATGATTATTGTGATGTCCTTTGTACGTTTATTTCAGGTAGCGGGTTCAGCCACGATAGTTGTGTATTTTAATGTGTATATGGATACACAGTTAAATATCTCGACAGGGGTGATTGGGTCGATTGCCGCAATTGGTCGTTTGACAGGGATTCCAACAGCCTTGATTGTTCCGTATTTGGTGCGACGTTGGGGGAATGTGAATGTTGTTATCTGGAGTGCATTCGCTACGGCATTATGTATTTTACCCTTAGCTTTGGTCGGGAATTGGATTGCGGCGGCAATTGGCTTTATTGCTGTCACGGCGATGAACTCGATTCGGTTTACATCATTTATCGTCTATATTTTGGAACTTGTCCCCAAGCGGCAACAGGCGGTTATGTCGGGTAGTGGTGAGATGGCAGGTGGGTTTAGCTTTTCAATGATGGCACTCGGTGGCGGGATTATCCTGTCTCTGTTCACCTTCCGCGATTTATTTTTATTGGGGGCTGGGTTTACAGTATTAGGAACACTTATCTTTTGGGCATATCATCGTATCGAACAACCGAAGCGTAAAATTAAACCGACTGCTTAGCGCATATCTCGTGTCGGAATACCAACAAACCCTGATGAACTCCATGCCACATTAGGATGCCTTTGTTTTAATTGCTGATATAGATTGTCTGCAATGGTGTTATCACGCCAATCATAATTTACATTATCTGCAAAAGGGCTTTCACCTGTGCGTTTACCTTGACTCCCATCCCCTAAAACAAAGGTATCGACAACAATACGATGTGCGCCACTGTCAATTAATCGTTTTACAAATTCATCTGTATAGGGCAAACAGGGGGAAACTGTTATTTGTGTATTTACGCCATGATTGGCGGCTTCATGAACAGCGGAAAAGCGTTTATCGATATGCCCCTTCGATGGTCCATAAGGTAAATCATGACGGTCGGTTTCGATTGTCATACTCAGCCAAGCATAGGGAATCGTCGCAATCAAATCTAAATCATCTACAACGGATGAACCGCGTGTTTGGATGACCAACAAATCTAAATCGTCAAATTTAGAAAAAACCTCTAAACAGCGTCTTGTCATACGAATTTTACGCTCAATCGGTTGATAGGGATCAGTGACGGAACTCATAAAGATACGTATCGATTGTCGAGTACGGGCATTGCTGAGTTGCTTATGTAAGAGGTCAGCTGCATTTTCTTTGACCACAAGGGCATCACCCCATGCTTCACCATCTTGACGTGAATAATACCAGTTGGGGAGCTTTTGCGCGTAACAATATTTCCCACAGTAAATAGACCCAAATCCACAGCCGATTGCCCATGAGAGGGTATGAGTAAACGGGTATTCTCCTTCTGTCAGAAATCCACGTTTTTGAGGGGTTAGGATTTTCTTAGATTGAACGTAGCGTATCTTCATGAGTCATAGTCTGCCGAGATAGTGCTAAGAACATCTTGGCAGACTCACCTTTCACTTAATATTTGGGGACAGCATCCATTAGACCTTCGACCAATTTGGTATTCGGTGCATAGACCCATCCAAACACGCCATTGTATTCAACGGCATACCATTCGTCACCGCGCCCACTGGTTGTTTTGGCGTAGAGTGTGAGTTGTGCGCCCCACGGAATCAGGTCTGGGTATGCTGTTGTGCGGTCACTTGGTGCGGGGCGGAAGTTGAGATTATCCAAGGCTTGAACACGAACACCTCGGTCTCGTTCAGTGAATACATTGTCAAATTGACTCCCTGCGAAAGGTACATCTTGACCGTAAACTGCTAAATAACGTCCCGATGCCCAACCAATTCTGCCATCATCCAGTTGGATTTGATACCACATATACACGCCTTCTTGGTTGTTTTTGGCGAGTATTCGGTAAACTGTATCACGTCGTAATACGTCTCTACGTGATGCCCCGATAAATGGTCCAGTACGTAGAGATAACCCCTCAACCTCAATAACATTGCCATATGTCGGTGGCAAAGGTGTTTGAGTTGGGATTGATGGTGTATTGGTTGCTGAAACTGTGTCGGTTGTTCCGTCGGTGGTTGTGTCATCCACATCTTCTGCACCACCTGATACTACACCTGTGCAGAATAACGAATAAACAGCGGTTGGAATATCGGTATCGTTGGTAATAAATTGGAGGATTGCATTGTAATCACCTGCTTCATCTGGTGTACAGCGTACTTGGACGATTACATCATTTCCACCATCCGATATGCTAAAGGGAGGTGAGTTGCTAACGATGCTAAAGTTATTTGCATCAACGCCTTGAATAAGTCCACCAGACGGTTGTGATACATCGAGTTGGTCTGTTCCGTCTTCTGATACGATGATGTTCAATGTTAGTGTTCCGCCGATGTTCACATTACCAAAGTCAATGGTTACGCCGGGGGAGGGTATAGATTCATATTCGGCGTTACCTGTTTCACTAATGGTGAGGGTATAATCACGGCTCACATTGTCATCGCCATCATCTACAGTAATTCTAACATTGAATGTACCAAAAACACTGGGTGTACCTGTAATGAGACCTGTACTTGTATCGATAACAAGACCTGATGGTAAACCTGATGCAGAATAAGCATAGCTACCTGTACCACCTGCGGCATCAACATCCTGTATGTAGGAGCGATTAAGTACACCACTTCGTAGACTTGACCCTGATGGTGAAACAATTTCTAAATCACTTGTTGTTGTCCCACCTGTAATTGTAATTTTATAATCGCGTGTTCCTGTGTCTCCTGTATCTGGGTCTTCAACAGTGACTGTGAAGTCAAACTCGCCTGATTCGGTTGGAAAGCCGATTAGTTCGCCATCGATATTTACAATCATCCCATCAGGTAAGTCATTATTATCTGAGACCCCCCATTCAAACCGTGCTTCATTTGTATCATCTGTTGTGGAAAACTGTAGTGTTGTATAGGATACGTTCACTTGACCATCAGTAACTTCATATACATCAGGTACATTGATTATGAGGTCATTGGTTGTTGCCGCAACCACAATATCAAATGTAACGGTATCTTCAGTATTGTCGGGTGGCTCACTTGTATCTGCAACATTCAGCGTGATACCGAATGTGCCAGCTGAGGATGCGACCCCTACAATTTGAGCATCATTCGTATCATCATCGACCTCAAGCGAATAGCCTGAAGGTAAGGTAGAGATGTCATAAACATAAGGTTCCTGCCCTCCAGATACCTCAATGTCATAGGTAAAGAGTTCATATTGGGTACTATTTAATGTTGTGCCACTCACTGGGTCATCTATCGAGGTTTGTGCGAATGATACTGCAACATTAACTAGGCTCATGATGATGACGAAGGATAAGGCTGTGATATATTTATTTCTAAACAATAGATTCATTACAATTCATCTCTCGGCGAATAGTTTAATTCTGTCTACAGTTTAACATTAAATCGGAAATTGGTTATGTTTTGTTGTCACATACCAACATTTTGATTGTAGTTGAAAAACCTTAAAGTAAAAGATGGGGTGCGTTTAAATTTCTAAGAATGTATCAAGAAATTGTTCATGGTTATAGTCTATGATGATACGTGTATTTGTTGTCTTCGATAATACTGCGCCATAAGCATTACCCTCCTTAAATATTTTTACTTCTCTCCATTCAGCAATATCAGGATTAATTGCACAACAAGCTGCAAGTGGATCGTGAAGCATTTTGCCGTAAGGATTAATGGTAAAATAAGTCTCCATTCCCTGATAAATTAGGTGGAGCGCTTGGCTATGATGTCGCTTTTGATCGACAAGAGTGTGAAGAGTTTGGTCATATACAACTCGATGGCAGACATTTTTTGAGACGAAGAATTTACCATATTGAGGTTGATAGTCTAAAATTTTCTGAGTTGCTTTCTTATCACCAATCAAATTATGACTCGGTACAGCCGTTTTGCCTTTGAACTTCTTTAGTTGTAAATCTTCTGGAACAACACCTTGACCTGCAAATCCACCTTGTACGACAATTTTGCCAATCGTCAGTTCGGTTTGCTTACCTGCAAGTCTTAATGCTGTGCGAAAATTAGTTAATGGAGCACCCACCAATAGGGTTGTGTTTTCATCACAATTTTCAAGTAAAACTTGTCCTGCATTCTCTGCTTCTATAGAGGCTTCTGTAATTCCATAAGCCTGATAGTGCCAATCAGAGATACGAGGTTTAGGTGTTTTTAAATTATGAGAACCAATAGGAATATCAATATTAAACCAGTTATTTATAGCACGGCGAATAAAACCTATTTGTTGTGGTGAACCTGGAAACACGGTAACTGCTTTTAGATTGACTTGAGGATGACCTAGCAGAAACAATAATGTGATAAAATCATCAGGATCATCTGTCTCCATGTCAAATATAATATCAATCATGATTTTAATTCTATCTATGTAGAATGGTCATGGGCGAGAGAAGTGTCCCGCCCAACAACATAATCTATCTTATTCGTCGAGAGTACCGTCTGCTAAACCAGTTGGAATAGCAAGGGGTTGGTCAAGTGTACTATTGATGTCGATATGTTTGCCTTGTGCGGCAGATTCTTCTAAGGCTTGCATGATGTCGAGAACATGGAATGCAAGTGCGCCACTGGCACGATGCGGGCGACCTGATTGAATCGCATAAGCCATATCTGCAACACCAGCACCGCGTCCGATGTTGGTTGTATGTGTCAATTGCACATCACGCCATGCACCGTCGTCGCCATGAATTGCTTGAACAACACCATCAAAACGGTTTGGATCAGGGACACTGAGTGAACCATCCTCACCATAGATTTCAATACGTGGGAGATGATGTCCCCATACGTCAAAGCTAGTGATGATGGTTGCAATTCCGCCATTTTCAAATTCGAGTGTACCTGCAATATGAGTATTCACTTCTACAGGTAAAACTTGCCCGTTTAATGCTTCACTGGTTGCAATACGCTCTGGGAAGGTGATGCTTGCAGACCCTGATACACGCGCTACAGGTCCCATTAAGTTAATCAATGTTGTGATATAGTAAGGTCCCATATCAAACAAAGGACCACCACCTTTGAGGTAGTAGAAACCAGCGTTTGGATGCCAACTTTCAGGTCCATGACTTAGGAAGAAAGCTGTCGCAGCAACAGGTTTCCCGATTACGCCATCGTCGATGGTTTTGCGGGCGGTTTGTCCACCACCACCAAGAAATGTATCGGGTGCGCATCCCATACGAACGCCTTTGGCTTTAGCGGCTTCGATGATTTTTTCACCATCAGCACGATTAAGCGCAAGCGGTTTTTCGCAATATGCGTGTTTACCTGCTTCGATAATTTGTAGAGAAACTTCGGCATGTGCGGAAGGAATCGTCAAATTGATGATAATATCAATATCGTCACTCGCAAGCATATCATCGACTGTATAGGCTTCGATACCATGTTCTGTTGCGAATGCTTGTGCGCGGTCAAAATCAAGGTCAGAACATGCTGTGATATTAATTGATTCAAAGGGTTTGCAACCGCGGATATAGGCAGGTGCGATGTTTCCAGTTCCAATAAGTCCAACATTAAGTGCTTTCACAATAGCTCCTTCTAAGTGCTGTTAAGTTAAATATCTATTACATAAATTCTGGAATGTTACCACGTTTCATCGGTGGGTTGGTGACGGGTTTTGCCCAGTTTATCCCATTGCCGATGACTTTGAGAATTTGTTCATTATAGTAAATTGGATATGTTTCGTGACCGGGGCGGAAGTAGAAAATTTTCCCTTGTCCGCGTTGATAACAACAGCCACTGCGGAAGACTTCGCCACCCTCAAACCAACTTACAAATACGAGGTTATCGGGTGCTGGGATGTCAAAGTGTTCACCATACATCTCCGCTTCGGGTAGTTCAATATATTCTGGTAATCCTTCGCAAATTGGATGGGATGGATCAACAATCCACAAGCGTTCAATTTCATCTGCTTCACGCCATTTTAGGTCGCAGGATGTTCCCATGAGTCGTTTGAAGATTTTTGAAAAATGCCCTGAATGAAGAACAATTAACCCCATTCCTGCTAATACCCGTTGTTGAACGCGGTCAACAATTTCATCGGATACTTCGCCATGCGCCATATGTCCCCACCATGTCAAAACATCGGTATTATCTAAAACTTCTTGTGTAAGACCGTGTTCAGGTTCATCGAGGGTTGCTGTTTTAATATCGAAGCCAAAAGATTCAAGCCCTTTTGCAAGTGCCATGTGCATCCCATCAGGGTAGAGTTCTGCAACTTTTGGATTTGATTTTTCATGACGATATTCATGCCAAATTGTCACGCGTAATGCAGTCATAATATCCTCTTAAAAAGTGTATACAAATAATCAATGAAAATATTATGCACCTTTACTTGAGGATTGGCAATTGATATTAAGAGTTCAGCACGAATTGATATGAAAAGGCATTTGTTGCAGGTGACTCAAAGAAGGGTTCGAGTAACTCTAACTCATCATCTGAGACATTAACAAGTGTAATGAATTTTTCTTCAGGTGTATCATCTGGAAAGACTTCTAAATCCGTACAATTTGTCTTCAAGGCTAAGGATTGCACCCACCCGAAACCTGTTAGAAACTGGACACGTGTCCAGCCAGTTGTTTCTGTTTGACCCATAAGTGGTAATTCAAAATTGACGGGTAGCGCACCAATTGCTTGGAAACCTTGCCCCGGTCCTGTGCGGACAAGTAAGGATACATTATCTGGACTGATACCGGGGCAACTGTATAAACCTGCTTCAAGCCCTGCGGCATGCCACTCAGGTTCAAATGTTATCGCTTCTGTTCGATTCGGCTCTGCAAGAAAACCCGATTCCGAAGGGACTGGTATTGTTGTTTCATTAAAGAAAACCGTTGCTTCACCCTTTGCGACGGTTACGGCATCTGCTATATCGGGAAACGACCATATACTCATGAGGTTTGCTGGTTCGGTGATGCTTAAGTCATTCAGCATGACATTAAATTCATTGAAATTCACATCATCTGAAGTTTCGATGACAGCATTACCATTCATGATTGCTGATAAAGATAGACCATCGGGCGTATTCGTTAATGATGAGAGGCTAAAATCAGAATTCGATAATAACAGAATGTGGATAGACTCGTCTATTATTATATCGACACGCCCTTGCGCTCTTGTGCGAATGGTGTCTCCTTCGCCGATAAATGCGATTGCTCCCCTTGATAAGGGAAACCATAAGTCTGAGTTATCGCGTTTTAACTCGACATTCTCAAATCGAATATCAATGATCGCAGATAGCTCATCTTGTGCAATTAGACTCGGCATAAAGTGCAAAGATATTAGAATAATGAGCAATCTTTTTATCATTATATGAAATCTCCAAGGACATCGATACTAATGGGTAATTTCATATAGAAGGTACTACCTTCACCTTCTACACTATGAACCCATACTGCACCATCATGGGCTTCGGTAACAGATTTTACAAGGCTGAGTCCTAAACCTGTGCCTGAAATACCACGCGTAGACTTGGTTTTAACGCGATAAAATTCTGTGAAAAGTTTTTCTTGAGATGCTTCTGGGATGCCGTATCCATTATCTTCAACTTCAAGCTGAACATAATCAGGATCAGGTTGAGTAATTCGGACTGTAATATTGCCTTCGTCGGGTGTGTATTTAATAGCATTGCCGATAAGGTTGGAAACTGCTTGCCCGAGTCGTAAATAATCTGCGTTAACTGTAATAGGATCGTTAACCATTTCTAATGACATTGTTTGATGTTTTCTATCTTTATCAGGTTCGTGTCTATGATAAATTTCACGCACGAGATTCTTGAATGATGCAGGTTTTCGCTCTACCTGCCCAGCACGTAATTGTTCTAGGTCGAGAATATCTGTGATGATTTGATTGATTTCATCACCAGCATTCATCACATTTTTCATGAAGCGGGTATTCATATCATCTAAAGTCCCGCTGGTTGTAACAATTTCTGCATAACCGAGTACACGAGATAATGGATTTTTTAGATCGTGGGATGCCATCCGAATCATTTGTGTTCGTAGCTCATTGAGTTGAACAAGATCGGAAATATCAATAAGCACGATGACCCAATGTCCTAGATCACTGAGGGAAACAGCAGATAAACGCATGATGTGATTGTCATTATCACGAACTTGCAATTCAAAGTTCTGACCATTTTCAAGTTTACTCTGTAATTCTTTGAGAGTGTCTTCGTTAATTTCTTTTGTTTTTAGCAAGTCTAATAATGGTGTTTCGATAAGCTCTTTTGGGTCTTCTTGTAGTAGCCAATGAGTGAACTTTTGGTTGCAACGCAAGATATTATAGCGGTGGTCAACAACAATAATACTGGTAGGTGAGCTTTGGAGTATCAACTCTAGCAAACGGTTCTGTTGATCCATTGAACGATGTAAGGTGATATTATCAATGCTAGGAGCGAGTCGTGTTGCTAGATCTTGAACGATTTCCACTTGTTGTTGAGAAATAGGATTATCCGATTGAATTGCAACCATACCTAATATGTTACCTTGCCAGATAATCGGTACGGCTAACTGATTGGAGTCGTGTTGTGTGGATTCATTTTTTTGTGCGCGTTGGGTTAAGTCATTGAGTGTACGATCGCTGACAGGTATTTTCCAACGATGGTCTTTTGGGGCTGATTGATTATCGGGATTATAGATTCTGATAATTCCAGCACTGTTATGAACCAGTGTTTGAATATCTTGGGCAATAATGGGTAAGATATTATCAAGAACCATGTTTTGCTCAGAGATTGATACAACACTCTGTAATAAAAATTCACTGCGACGACGACGGGTAATTTCTCGACTAATTTCTATACCGACAGTTAATAATGCAGGTAAACTAATTGCCAGTATCCCATAAAACAGATTAATGACTTGGCGTTGTGATGTAAATAAGAAAAATGAAAATACAAGAAAAATGAGTATGATTAAAAACCATAATGCAAGTTTCCAGTACCAGCGTGGTTTATTAAATACCAAGCTCGCAAAAAAACTAAGACCCATTATCATCATAATCTGAGAAGGCGCTGATTGAGCGTGTAGTGGAACGTCGGATAATAAGGTTTCGATAGCATTTGCTTGAACTTCGACACCCGACATCAATGCACCGCTACTTGACGAGGGGACAAGATACTGGTCTGTTGCGCCAAGGCTATCAACTAAGCCAATCAGAACAATTTTATCATTGAATAAACTAGAGTCGAATTGCTCTTCAATCACATCGTGAAATGAGATAACAGGAAAGGTTGTATTTATCTGTGGTATATATGGCGTGCCGAAGAAGTTCTGTAACCATAAACCACGATCATCTATAGGTAATGTGAGTGTCTCTGTTAGATGAAGTTGAGTACTGTCTTGTGAGATGAGTTGAGCAATGGCTTCTTGCGGAATGCGACGATGAGCGAAGAATGTGGTTAGGCTAAAGGAGAAATGAAGTTCGTTATCAATTTCGATAAGTGAAGGCTGGCGACGTAAGCGACCATCTACATCAGGAAAAGCATTCACATAACCAATATAATCAGCAACAGGTTGGAGTATCGGATTTGGGACAAGAACAGAACCATAACTTAGCCCATTTGTAAATCCATCCACTGTCAAGATATTGGATGGTTGCTGTACGCCTGCACCGCTTAAGACAATGCGTGTTCGTGCATCGCTTTGACGACTTGCTAAGAGCGCATTTGCAAAACTGTCATCTACATCTGTTGTTTCGCTAAAAATAAGATCGTAAGCAATAACCCGTGCATTGTTTGCAGATACAATCTCGGCGAGTTGCCCAAAGAGTTCGCGTGACCATTCTGCAGGGGTTCGCCCATATTCAGCTAAACTATCATCATCAATCGCAACAATCACAATCGAATCTGAGGTTTCTGAAGGAATGAAGTATGCGTTGCTTAGAGTCAAGTTGAGTTGTGAAAACGCGCCAACAGCCCACAGCGTTAGCAAAATGAGGGAAAGGAATCCCCCACTAAGGAGTGAGGTCTTCCAATTATTCCAAGATTTAATTTGTTCTAGCACGTTTGACTTTATCCGTTATCTTCTGGTTCTTCAGTTGCTTCACTTGTTGGTTCAATAATCGGTGCATTTGATGGGTCAATCACTTCACCGAATGTATCGTAGCTATTGATGTCTTCGCTATGATTATCTTCAAAGACACGCAAACCTGCACAGGCAGATTCAACAGATGATGAACTTGAGAGAATCCAGCCAAAGCCGCCATTAAACATGATACGATACCAATTACCCGATGCACTCACACCATAGAAAATATCAATGTCTTCAGCTGCAATTGTACCGATACGGAATGCGTCACGACTTGGCGCAACTCGGACATTGAGGCGGACATCATCAGGTGTTGAGACTGTAACGGTACAACCGTCTAAAGCAGCATCTAATTCCTCAAATGTACTAGCGAGAACAACATCACTTAGGTCTTCGTCTGCTGCTGAGCGAATCCCGAATGCTGGTGGTACGTTAGCTGTTGATTCATTGGAATCTGCATCAACATTACCTTCGCTTACTAGCATACCAGCCCGACCACTGTCTTCAACGCGAATCGTGAACTCTGTTCCACGCGCAGCAAGGGTCATACCGGGAGTGTTGACCTCATAAGAAGAACTTGCATCCAAAACACGTCCGAGTCGTTGCACGGTTTGCCCAACGAGGACAGAGACTTCTAATGTGAAGTCATCTTCTGGCTCTGTTCCACCTGTAAAGGTATCAATCATAAATTCGGAACTTGGTAAAATGTCGGTTTCAACACCATCAGAGAAGAATGTGATGCGTGCTTGCCCAGTATCACCTGTACGAATTGTATCACCTACACCAACAATCGCTTCGATATTTATTGCAATCCAATTGGCTGTATTAACGCGCTTAACCTCAACCGTGCCTGTTAGCACTTCTAAGGTTGCAGCGAGGTCACTTTGCGCCAAGCTATTAAAAGCTAATGTTAGAAACAATAAGCCGACTACAGCGTAATTTCTCAATTTCATAGACAGACCCTTTCTTTGTGTGTTTGAATTTGTCTGTAATAACTCAATAGGATAATTATATCATCTTGCGTTTTGGTCTACTGATGTAATATGTTTGATAAGAAAGCTAATCCTCAGTGTCGAGACGAGCTTGTAATCCTGCCATTGCTTCTAATGCTTTGACAATTGCATGATTGCCTTCGCTACCCAGTCCTTGTGCTTGTAATGTGCGGTACATATTAAAGCATAGGGCTGTCGCAATAACGGGGACTCCCATTTTATCGGCTGCTCCCATAACTAAGCGCAGGTCTTTTTGCTGTAGGTCAATCGTAAAACCCGGTTTCCAATCATCGGCAATGACTTGTGGACCTCGGTTGGCTAGCATCCAACTGCCTGCTGCGCCCCCTGTGACTGCTTGTAACATTTTGTCGAGGTCAACACCTCCAGCTTTTGCAAAGAGAAGTGCTTCACTTGCGGCTAGCATATTGACGACGCATAAAATTTGATTAGATAGTTTGACGGTTTGCCCTGCACTTTGTTCACCGACATGGGTAATTGTTTTTCCCATTGCCTCAAAGTAGGGTTGGGCGCGTTCTACATCAGCTTCGCTACCACCAATCATGATACTGAGTGTGCCGTTTGCCGCCCCTTCACTACCGCCACTGATGGGAGCATCGAGCATAGCGATTCCTTTTTCATTAAGTTGCTTAGCAATCTCAAGCGTATTAACAGGATTAATCGTACTCATGTCAATTACAAGATTACCTTCAGATGCACCATGAATAATGCCATCTTCACCTAAAATCACCGCTTCGACATCAGGGGTATCGCTAACACATGTGATGATAATATCGCAGAGCTCACCAACCTGTTTAGGGGAGTCCGCAGCGGTTGCGCCTTTATCAACAAAGGGTTGCATTCGGCTGGCTGTGCGATTCCAAACGGTTACATCAAAGCCTGCTTTCATAAGGTTATCAACCATGCCACGCCCCATAATACCAAGCCCTACAAATCCAACTTTCTCACTCATAATAAATTGCCTCTATACTGACTGAATAATTATAAGCTAATGGTAACGCAAATTATTGTATCCGTACACGTTTCAATGGATTCGGATGTATTTAAAGTGCTTTCTGAAACACATCGTTCCTTAATAAATAGTGTAATAAAAATTAATGTAATTTTATAGGATTTAGGCGTATGCTAAAGATCGTGTCTAATTTTTAATATTCAAGATTATATTGCCCAATTACATATACTCAAAGGAGTTACCAATCAAACTAAGATGAATGAATTTAGCGGATTGCTCCACAACGTTTCACAAGATACGCCCTTATTGTTGATGGATTATAATCGGGTCAGTGCTACCTATGACCGATTTGTCGCTAGTTTTCCTGACGCTCATATCTATTATGCAATGAAAGCAAATGCAGAACCACGAATTAGTCAGATCGTTGTTAATCATGGTGGTGGACTGGAAATTGCTTCTCTTGCTGAATTAAACCTAGCACTCGAAGCGGGTGCAGATGGTCAACATATTATATGTAGTAACCCCATCAAAAATACCAAATTTTTGAAACGCTTGCATGAAGAAAATATATATGCGGTTGTTGCAGATTCGACAGATGAGTTAGAAAAGATTGCTCGCCATATGCCGAACAGTCGAATCTATATTCGGATTGCAGTTGATAATACAGGCGCAGTTTTGCCTTTAGCGGGCAAATTTGGTGTAGATGGTGATGTTACTTTAGATTTATGTGATATGGCGCGCGATCTTGGTTTGCAACCCATTGGTCTCTCTTTTCATGTAGGATCACAATGTTTAAATACACAAAGTTGGGTGAGTGCTATTCGCTCATGTGGTGAAATTTGGGAACAAGCAACAGAGCGTGGTCATGATTTCCATTTTCTGGATGTCGGTGGTGGTTTCCCCGCTGGACATTATCATGACCCCTTGATTCCTACGATTGAAACAATTGGCTTTGCTGTCATGCAGTCTATTGCTGATTATATCCCTCAGCATGATAATTTTATGCTCATACTTGAACCCGGTCGTGGTTTAGTTGGTGAAGCAGGGCTATTGGTTTCTACAATTGAAGGGCGTGCGCGTCGTGGTGACTCGACATGGATTTATTTAGATGCTGGGGTCTTTAATGGTTTGATGGAAACATTTGAGGGTTTTCCCCCTGTTATCCGTTTGAATGCAGATGATGTAAGTGACCGTCCTATGATGATTTATACATTAGCGGGACCCAGTTGCGATAGTTGTGATGTGATTGCCCGAGATATTGAATTGCCTGAATTACATATTGGTGATCAGTTAACCTTTTTAGATGCCGGCGCATATACAAATGAATATGCTGTGACATTTAACGGTTTTCCGATTCCGAGTGTGGTTTCTGTAGAAAGCAATTTAATGTTATCTTAAGTCAGAATTTGCTTGGGACATTGGTATCTGTGTCCCAAGCTTTACTGTAAATCGCTATTCCCTAAAGATTTTACCGGGATTAAGAATCCCATTGGGGTCGAGTGTTTGTTTGATACTCCGCATGACTTCATAGGCTGTGCCATGCTCTTGTGCCATAAAGCGCGCTTTGCCAATGCCAACCCCGTGTTCACCTGTTGCTGTACCCCCCATAGCAATCGCTTTTTCAACAATTTGTGCATTGAGTTCAGATGCAGCTTGATATTCTTCATCATTACCGAATGGGAAAAGAACATGGATATTCCCATCACCTGCATGACCAAGCATATATGCAGGTAGTGAAGCTGTTTCGCGTAGATTATGAATGAAGTTGACAAGTTCTGGATAGGCACTAATTGGAACGGCAACATCATTAAGATATGCACGTTTATTGGGGTGTGTACGCTGGAAACTCTCGAAGGCATGATGACGAGCATACCATAGTGTCGCGCGTTCTTTTGTATCTGCGGTGGCGTAAAAAGAGACTGCACCTGTTTCTTCACATATCTCACGGATAAAACCTATTGTTTGGTCTAGTGCATCTTCATGTGTAGCATGAAACTCCATAAATAGTTGAGGACTTTCGGCAAGGTCAACATTGGGATTATTATTCATCATCTGAGCCATATAGGTATCAATGAATTCGAGTGCAACGGGGTCAAGTCCACTACCTCGTACAGCAACCACTGTTTCTACAGCTTGTGCGACTGTATCAAATACGGCTTGGACTGCGATTTTATGTTCTGCAATTGGGGCGAGCTTGAGTGTGGCTGATGTGACAATGCCAAGTGTTCCTTCGCTACCAATGATGAGATGTACAAGATCATACCCAGATGATTGCTTGACAGACCGTGACCCGACTTTAATAATGCGCCCGTCTGCGAGAACAACTTCTAAACTGAGAACATTATCACGGGTTGCACCATATTTAACGGTACGAATCCCGGCTGCATTGTTCGCCACCATCCCACCAATTGTCGCATTTGCCCCTGGGTCAGGTGGGAAAAATAAACCATATCGTGCAAGTTTTTCATTGAGGTCTTTATATCCGATACCCGGTTGAACGGTTACTTGAAAATCATCAGCATGGACTTCCGTAATGTTTGCCATCTTCTGGAAGCTCATCAGAATACCACCATAGACAGGCATCGGATTACCCTCTAACGATGTGCCGACACCCCACGGTGTAACGGGGATATGATGTGCATTGGCTAGTTTAAGAACATCAGAAACTTGTTGGGTTGTTTCTACCCAGATAATCACATCGGGTAAAGCAGGCGGATACATAGATTGGTCTTTGCTATGAAGTTCGCGGTCTGCTTGGGTGATGGAGTAATTAGATTTGCCGACAATGGATTCGATTTGTTTAATGAGGTTATCGGTCAGTGTACCAAATTGTTGTGCGTCTAACATATTAGCTCTCTAAAATAAGTAAGTTATTTCAGGAGATAATAACATGAAAAGCCCACATGGTGTACGTGAGCTTGTCAGATATAGATTGGGTATTATTATGATTATGCAGTCAAGCTATTTCGATTTTTTGAAAATGCGCGTTTAATCATAATCAGAACTGCGGCACCAAATGTTGCGACAACAAGGTTTGCGATAAGTAATGGAAGCCCACCACTCGGTAAACCGATTCCGACGATAGCCGCAATGAAACCACCCAAGATTGCACCAAGGATACCTAGACCGAGGTCTGCGAAGAATGATTCGTCATAGTCACCTGTAAAGCGACGGGCTAGTTCTCCTGCGATTGCACCAATAATAATCCAACCAATTAAGACAAAGGGTGCGGAAACGATCCAACTGATGACATCTGTGATTAATTCAAACATGTGCGTAGTTCCTTTCGTGTGTATATGTTAATTTATGAGTCAGTTTTTGTTTTAGAGCTAGACTGTGAGTAAGTCGTCTTTGTTTGTTTCTAAGTGTACATTTTCACCAATGACAGAGGTTACTTGATTCAATGGGATGTAGTAATCTGTCTCGAAAATGTTATTGGTCTCTAAGCGAATGTAGCCAGTACGCATAAGGTGTCTACGGACTTCATCGGGCATGTTATCTTCTGTTGCGCCGATTGCTTGTGCAAAGGATTTTACGAGATTATTTGTATTAGGTTCAAAAGTTGAGAATGATGATGTTTCAGGACCTGGGTTATTGGGGTCTTCATCCGTATATTGCACATAAGCAACTGTACCTAATTTGTCCCCATCAACATCATATACTGTCATATCTTCTTTGATTTGTGTTGTGTCTATCATCGTGTTCCTTTTTGTTCTCTATTATTTTATTTCGACTTGCACCTATTACACCATGCGCGATTTAATAGCAAGCAAGGCAACTATATAAATTGTGTTATAGATGATGAGAGAAATATGAGATGGGTTATTTTGATATGAGATGAATGTACTATCTGATAGGACTAATGTTACGTTAGATGTTTCGTTACTATCGCTTATGATAAAGATAATTATATTTTCATTGATTGGAACTCATTATGCGACAGTATGGTTATGTTATTTTGCTTTTATTCCTGTTATCTACTTTACAATTGACCTTTGCACAATCGACTAGAGAGTCATCAATTATCTGGCAACCGACTGTTGGTATAACATGGCAATGGCAATTATCTGGGACACTAGACACGAGTTACGATGTTGATATGTATGATATTGATTTGTTTGATACATCCACAGATACGATCGAGGGGTTAAAGTCGCGAGGAGTAATAGTTATTTGTTACTTTAGTGCAGGTAGTTATGAAAATTGGCGACCTGATGCTGCACAATTTCCAGCACACATCTTAGGTAAGAAGTTAGATGGCTGGGCAGGGGAACGCTGGTTAAATATTGCTGAGATTGCTGCACTTTCTAATGTGATGATCGGGCGATTAGACCTTGCTGTAGAAAAGGGCTGTGATGGTGTTGAGCCTGATAATGTGGATGGCTATACCAATAAAACAGGTTTTAAACTTACTTATGATAATCAAATTCGCTACAATGTTTGGTTATCGGAGCAAGCACATATGCGTGGTTTATCGATTGGTCTAAAAAATAACCTCGACCAAGTGAATGATTTACTTCCTTTTTATGACTGGGCATTAAATGAACAGTGCTTTCAATATGATGAATGTGATTTACTTTTACCCTTTATTACAGCAGGCAAGGCTGTATTCGGTGTAGAATATGAGCTCAACCCAACGGCTTATTGTGAAACGGCTAACGCGTATGGTTTTTCATGGTTGAGCAAAACTTATGACCTTGCAAATGAAGCGCCCAACGCTTGTAGTGGTGCTACGCCTACTATCACCATAACGCCTGTTGTGACAGAAGTTCCAACGGATGTTCCAGCTACTCCTGAACCAACAGAAGATCCACTTATTGATGTAACGATTACACCTGAGCCAACGGAAGATTCACCAATTGACATAACCGCGACTTCAGAACCCACAGAAGACTCTGATGAATACAACAAAAAAGGCTACGATGATGAAGGCTATGATGCTGATGGCTACAATAAAAAGGGATATGATCGCGACGGGTATAATCGGGATGGCTATGACAAAAAAGGCTATGATCGCGAGGGTTATAACAAAAAGGGATATGATTCGGATGGGTATGATCGTGAGTGGTATAACAAAAAAGGCTATAACTTAGCTGGTTTTGATGCTGATGGCTATGATAAGAAGGGCTACGACTCAGCTGGATATGATGCCGACGGGTATGATAAAAAAGGTTATGATCGTGATGGCTATGACGATAAAGGGTACGATGCTGAGGGTTACAATCGCGAAGGCTACGACAAAAAAGGATGTACTCGCGATAGTTGCTAAGATTTTAATAGGACGGGGAATGTATCCTCGTCCTATCTATTCCTGTTATTTAGAGTTTGCGTAAATCAGGATAACTAAGTGCGGTGACTTCATCCCAGAATTTTTCGATATTTCCGAGTTTGACTTCATCATATCCACGAATGATGTCGGGTAATGATGCTAATGTGACGGCTTCTTCGTAATTATCTATTGTGAGCTTATCAAGAGCAGAAAAGACAAGCTGGCGATATTGTGGGATGAGAGCGCGTTCCACTTTACGGATATGGTCATAGCCGAAGATGTCAAACGCTGTTCCACGTAATCCCTTCATACGAATAAGCAGACGATAGGCATTATCGAACCACTTACCAAACTTCATTTTCTTCTTCAGCCCAAATGCCTTAAAAACAGGGGGATGCAAATTATAGTGAATGGTTGCGTTTTCCCCAAATTGCTCTACCATTGCTTGATGAATTTCTGATTTTAGGCTAAGACGAGCTACCTCGTATTCATCTTTGTATGCCATGAGTTTGAACAAATAGCGAGCAACAGCTTCACTCAAAGCTGTGACACTCTTATTGACGATTTGCTCTTTGTCAAATACAGCTTTGACATCCGTTATGTATTGTTCAGCATATGCTACATTTTGATAAGTGATGAGTTCAGTAACACGGATTTCCAGTAAACGTTTTAATTCGCCATTTGCGCCGACACGGTTGACAAGCTCTTGTGCTATTGGTGATAGCTCAACTTTAATGTTGATTTTACCCTGATTTTCTATATCCAATTCCGCCAGCCAATCAGGGTCAGCGACAGCTAACCTTCCAACACGAAAGGCATGACGATTCATCTCGACTTTGACACCATTGAGTTCGATTGCATGTTCGATAGATAATGCCGACATTGGGAATAATCCTGATTGATAAGCTGCACCAACTACAATCATATTTGCCATCATGTGATTATCAAATAAACTCTCCGCAAGTCCGATTGCATCAAAGTAGACGTTTTCGCCAGCACATGTTTGACCATTGATGATTTCTAGTAAACGGTCTTTTTCTGGGAAAGCAACTGTTGTATCACGTACCATTGCGCCTGTTGGGACTTTACTGGTGCTGACGATTGCGACACTGCGATTGGGATTCGCCCGAACAAGATTTTTTGCAGAGGTGGCTGTCAAAACATCGAATACTAGGAAAGCATCACTTGTCCCGTTGGCGACTTTGTTGGATATATCGACAGGCTCAGATGTGATTTTGAGGTTTGAGACAACTGGTCCACCTTTTTGGCTCAGCCCTGTTTGGTCTAATGCGCGAATATGATAACCATCAAGGACGGCGGCTGTACCAATAATTTGGTTTGATGTGACAACACCCGTACCACCAATCCCCATTAAGAAGACATTGGTTGAATTTCCAACACGTCTGATTGGTTCGTGGATAGTACGGTCAACTGTATATATTTTCTGTTGCTTGGCAGGACGATTTTCATCAGGGATGACCGTGATAAAAGCAGGGCAGTTACCATCAAGACAAGTATAATCTTTATTACATGAAGATTGATGGATTTGGGTTTTGCGCCCAAATTCGGTTTCAATCGGTTGTACACTGAGGCAATTCGACTTGGCACCACAATCCCCACAGCCTTCACATACAGCTTCATTGATAAATACGCGTAAAGATGGGTCTGCTGCATAACCCCGTTTCCGTTTGCGTCTGAGATTCGCAGCACATTCTTGGTCATAAATCAGTATCGTGACCCCTGGAATATCGCGTAAGATAAGTTGTGCTTCTTCTAGTCTATCTCTCTCCCACACCTGTACACCATCTGCCCACTTGGTTTGTGGTGAGAATTTTGATGGGTCGGATGAGACGACTATAATTTTTTGTGCGCCCTCAGCATCCAACATCCTTGTGAGTTCTGGAACAGGCATATTACCATCGGCATCTTGCCCACCTGTCATGGCGACAGCTGAGTTATACAATATTTTGTAAGTGATATTTGTACCCGTTGCAATCGCTTGGCGAACAGCCAGTGACCCACTATGAGCAAATGTGCCGTCACCGATATTTTGGAACATATGTGAGGTTTCTGTAAAGAATGATGCTCCGACCCAATTTGCGCCTTCACCACCCATTTGGGTAACACCTGAGGTGTCTCTGTCCATCATTAGCGTCATTGTATGACAACCAATACCCGCACCTGCGATTGAGCCTTCAGGAACAACTGTTGAACGATTGTGTGGACAACCTGAGCAGAAATAGGGCTGACGAGATAAGACAGGAATAACCCCTAAATTTGGTAAAACACTTAGGTCGATTAAGCGTTGGTCAAGCTGTGGGAGTTGAATTCGTTCTTCAAAACGTCGCGCGAGAATCCTGACAATGGCATCAGCATCTAGCTCATACCCAGCCGTGACCAGTGTCCGTCCTGTTTCATCCTTTTTGCCAACAATACGCGGTGCATCAGCTGTCCCATAGAGTAGTTCTTTACAAAACATCTCGATAAAGGAACGCTTTTCCTCGATGACAAGGATTTCCTCTAATCCGTCAGCAAATTCGTGTAAGATGTCGGGTTCAATTGGGAATATCATGCCGAGCTTGAGTAAACGTATTCCCTGTCGTTCAAGCTCATCATCTGTCAGATCAATTTCTAATAGGGCTTCGCGCAAGTCATAATATGTTTTCCCTGCTGTGACGATACCGAGCCATGCGTCCTTTGTTGGGACTGTAATCTGATTGATGTTATTGACACGAGCAAATGCTTTGGCTGCTTCAAGGCGACCATTATGGACTTCTTGTTCAAGTTGAAGGCTATAGGGTGCGAGTAGGTTGGTGTTCTGAGTGGGTGCCCATGCTTGCCCCCCTACTGTAAACTGTGGGTCAGTGATAGTGACGCGCTCAGGTGAAACATCGATGCTACTATATTCATCAGCGACATTGGTCACAATTTTGAACCCAACCCATAAACCCGAATAGCGTGACAATTCAAATCCGATACGTCCCAAGTCTAGTATTTCTTGGACATTCCCTGGGTAGAGAACAGGCATCAGCGCATCATATAAGGCAATTTCTGAGTGCGATGGAATGGTTGATGACTTCGCGGATGGGTCATCACCTGCAACCGCTAATACACCACCGTGCTTTCCTATCCCTGTGAAGTTTGCATGTTTAAACGCATCGCCACTACGGTCTACTCCCGGTCCTTTCCCGTACCACATGCCCATCACCCCATCATATTTGGGATTAGGCAATAAATTAGCAACTTGACTCCCCAAGATTGCAGTTGCGCCAAGCTCTTCATTTACTGCTGGAATAAAGTGGATATTGTGCTGGCTCATGAGTGTTGCTTCTTGTTCAATTGCAGAATCTAGCCCACCGACAGGTGACCCACGATACCCTGCAATAAGTGTACCTGTTGTCAAGTTTTTACGTTGGTCGGCGCGATGTTGGTCAATGGGCAAACGAACCAATGCTTGTATCCCATTGAGGGCAATTCGACCTGATTCTTTTGTGTAGCGGTCTCTTAAATCGAAATCAATCATTGTATCGGTGCTAGGTGAGGATGATGTTTCTAATTGCTTATCTACCATAATAGACCCTGTAATAATTTATTGACATCTAATAACTGTATCTATAGCAGAGAATGACTTACAAAACATATCAAATTGATGATAACCATGCACTAGACATGAGGATAAGTATTGCAAATCCTATCATCAGCCATGTGAGGCGTTGTTCACGTTGGTGTAATCTCTGCCAATCTCTTACATCACCTTTGTTGCGTTCTAACAATAGGCTAGTACGCTCTAGGGAAGGTGCAATACTGAACTGAATAACAACACCCAGTAACGCCATGACCACAATGAGGATATGCTTGATGAGCAGAACTTGACTCCAAGTATTATTAAATTTCATCAGACCATCGTAATTGGGGTCAGCAGTCATCTGTGAAAGTCCTGTCACAATCAAAACTACTAATGATAGATTGCTGATAGGGTAAAATCGTTTGCGTAGGCGTTGGAGTGTTTTGTATAAGCTGGGTTGTTCAGCAAGTATGCGACTGACTTCTGGTATAACCAAGAGTGTAATAATGATTATCCCGCCAATCCATATAATCGTTGCTGAAATATGAAAAAATAAGCTGATGGCGAGAATAGGTTGTGACATGGATGGACTCGATTATTAGTTCAATTAAATATAGTTTAGTCTAAATATCTTAAATGTACATTAAATTAGACAATATGCCTAAATTTATTTGTATAATAGTGACAATGAATTGATGTTTCTTGTATGGAGTTGCTATTTCGTGGAAGGCATTCCATAGTATATCGTATTGAATAGTCTCATCATTTGTTAGTCACTAATTGCTAGCATGTCTTATTTATTGTAGGTAAAATAAAATTATTGTGTAGATATATTGGGGCAATTTTCTCATGAAGCGTTTTTTGATATTTATCATAGCTTTACTCGCTATGCCTGCTATTGTCACTGGGCAAGCAGCGCATCTTACTGAGACATTTACATCGAATTCCGCAAAAATTCAATTTGGTTTACCAGCTGGTTTCACTAGTGTCATTAATACGACGACTTTATCTATTCGCATCAAAGGGAAAGACGAGCTTGAATTTGTTGTTATATCGCCAACTAGCCTTGATAAATTGGGATATGGTGATGTAACACAAGATGAATTGATTGAGGCTCTACTCGGTGAGGATGCAGAAGTTGATAGTGTTAGCACCAGAAACGTGGAGGAACGGGACTTAAGTTTAGTCACATTTATCGAAGATGATGAAGAGAAGGTTATGATACTTGTTCCATTTGATGATGGATCGTTTGCCATTGTTCGTGCGACGATATTTACACGAGCGCGTCATCTTTCTCCACTCCTCTATATATCTGCTTCAATTGAAAATCTTGCGGTTGCGGATAATACACCTGCATCACCTCAGACAGAGACTGTTGTTTCAAGTCGCTCCATTACCTCTGATGAATCGAATCTGAGTTTTGAAATACCGAGTGATTGGACTTTTAAATACTTAGATGATGCACTGGCATTGTCTTTATCATCTGATGATCTTGAGTTATTTGTCTTTACGCCTGACCGCATTCAACGTGATGGGTTAGGTAACATAAAAGACCCAGAGGGCGTATTGACTGGGATTGTTGACTTATATGGTTGGACATTAGATGATATTGAATCTGACCGTGTTGATGGACAAACGGTAACGATTGCTGATTATACAATTGATGGCTTTAGAGGCATCTTGGTTGGTGTCGAATTATCAAATGGCTCATTTGTTGTAGCGGATACAATTCAGTGGACATCAGGTCGTGATAAGCCACTCATAACAGAGATTGTTGCAAGTTTTGAGCTTATTGAAAATGTTCCCCTTGTTGATTATTCTGGGGATTGGCAAGAGGTTGTACGTTCATTACAAGATAGTGACCTCATTAGCCCCGGTGGTGGTATTGTCTTTGTAGAAGAGCGTGCATTCTTCACAGGACAGGGGAATTGGTTTACACCACTTGCTAGTCGTTCACCCCAAACCAATTTTGTCATGTCGGCGACTTTATCATATACCCCAGGGGATGTATATAATGGTGGAGACTATGAGACCTGTTCTTTATTAGCACGACTTCAAGATGACCCTGTAACAGGCAGAGCCTCACGCTTTATAGAAGTCGGAATTGATAATACCGAGGTGCTTTATTATTTGTCGATTGATGGTAATCGTCAGACAAATTATGATGAATTTAATGTGATTGAACTTGGGGAAAGTTATCATATCTTGTTTATTGTTGAAGAAAACACAATTTCAATATTTTTAGATAACCAACTCATTGTCGATAAAGAAGAAATTCAGTTTGGTTCAGGTACATTTGGAATTGCGTTACGTGGTTTAGGGGCTGAGGCTGAATGTATTGGTGAGAATATTTGGGTCTATCGCTTGCCAGAAGTCCAAGATGGCATCTGTCGTGTGTCGAGTACTAATAATGTTAATAAACGGACTGGACCGGGAACATCATACGACATTGCAGGGCAGTTACTCGCGGGAACATCACAAGAAGTGATTGCTCGTTTAGTGGGTGATGATAACTTTGTCTGGTGGCAACTCGATGATGATTCGTGGGTACGGAACGATGTGATTGAGTTATTAGGTGATTGCCGAGATGTTGGGAACGCCCAAGCTGATATTTAATTAGACTACGAAAAATTGAGGGCTTCATCACGATATAACACATTTTGGTAATCTGGATGAAGCCACTTAATATAACATTGACAACTTCCTAACAATCCAAGCCACATCCTTTTTAGTGATTCACCGACGGTATAGATGAACGTTATCTATTCGATTAAAAGGAGAATCATGATGTTTAACCGGTATTGTGTATTTGTTGTTGTTATATTTAGCTTCGTGGGTGCTGTGCTATTTGCATCCCCTGCAACATCGTTTGCAGCAGAGTGTGATGTGCCTACACCTGAGGGATGGTCAAGTTATACGGTCTCTTCAAGTGATGTTTTATTTGATATTGCTTTTGCTAGTGGTGCGACGATTGAAGAACTTGTCGAAGCCAATTGTCTGCCAGAATCCCATATCGTTGTTGCAGGCGCAAGTCTTGTTGTTCCCCTCGCTCCAGACTCAACCGATAATATTATTGAGCGTTGTCGCTTGGCAGGTCTGACAGCCGAAGAATGTCGTGAAATTTTTGATGATGGGCAGTCTCTCGCAGAACGCTGCCGTCTCGCTGGATTAACACCAGAAGAATGTCGCGAGATTATCAATGATAGTGATAGCATCCCACACATTGTCTATCGTTGCCGTAATGCAGGCTATACCTTAGAAGAGTGCCGACGGATTGTGAATGGACAGGATGATAACCATCTTGCCGAGCGTTGCCGTAACGCAGGGTTTACGATTCAGGAATGTCGTCGGATTATCAACGCCAATAATGACGACGATGGTAATATCTGGGAACGTTGCCGTTTAGCCGAACTCACTACACAACAGTGCCGTCGAATTGTGAATGCCAATAACGATGATGATAGTGAAACCCCTCCAACAGTGGCTGAGCGTTGCCGTCTGGCTGAGCTAACAACTGAAGAATGTCGTCGTTTAGTTGCAAGTGCCGAAGAAGGTGATGATGACCCGAGTGTAACTGAACAGTGCCGTATAGCAGGATACACAACCCCTGAAACTTGTCGTCGATACATTAACTCACTAGACAACAGTGGTGATGATCCGAGCGTGACTGAACAATGTCGTATAGCAGGATATATAACCCCTGAAACTTGTCGTCGATATATTAACTCATTGGACACTGGTAATGACGAAACAAGTGAACCACAGGTTGAAGTTAGTCGTCCACAAACTGATGAAGATAGCACCGATAGACAAGATGATGGTTCACGAGATAAAGATGACGACGATAAAGGTGATGATCGTTCACGCGGTGATGACAATGATAATAATGACGACGAAAATACTGATGAAAATGTCCGTGGACGCTAAGGTTAATAAATCGTGATACGATAATTGAGACAATAGATGACACTCTGTTATCGTATCGCTTAGATGTTGGGACATATGATACTAATTGTTCTACCTGATATTTATGAAGAAGACAGATTATCACACCGAGCGCGTCTGGGAGATAAAGATGCGCTCCGTGAGATTTATGCACTCTATTTCCCGCCTATCTTTCAATATATACGATTACGAATTGATGACATTCAACAAGCTGAAGATTTAACGAGTGAGGTATTCCTGCAAATGTTGAAGGCATTCAATGGTCAGAACCCGCCACGTAAAAGCCTAAGAGGGTGGTTGTTCCAAGTTGCCCGTAACTTAATGGTTAATCATTATGGTCGGGGACAAAAATTTACTGTGATGACCTTGGAAGAATGGTTTCCATCAGGCGATGAGGCTAATCCAGAAATTCAACTCATGCAAGAATTGAGTCGGGAACAAGCGCGTCAAGCTGTTCAACAATTGGCATTTGAGCAACAAGAAGTGATTATTTTAAGATTTGGTCATTCACTGAGTATAAGAGATACAGCCAGCATTATGGGGAAGAGTACATCGTCTATTAAATCGCTACAATTCCGTGCAATCAATAATCTGCGTCGTATTTTGCATGATATGAGAATTGAAAAACCTGATGTTTAATCAAGACATAATTGACATTTTCAATGATTGTGTAACACGTCTGGAACGTGGGGAAAGCCTTGAAGATTGTTTGGCGCGGTATCCACAATATGTTGATGAGCTAGAGCCGATGTTGGAAGCTACTCAGATTCCTATATACGCACAAGCTCCATTGGATGAAGTTGCCTTATCACAACAACGGGTGCAAGTACAATTCGAGCAAGCTTTATCGCAATCTGATGTTCAATCTACTTACTCTAGCTTCCCTCTGTCACGGGTTGCTTCAATTCTATTTACAATATTGTTTATCGGGAGTCTGTTGACCTCAGGTGTTGTTATTGTCGCACAAGATAGTATTCCCGGTGATAGCTTATATGCAGTCAAACGCCTGACTGAGCAAGTTCAACTTCTTATTGCACAAGATGATGAGACCCTTCGACAGGAATTTGCTCAACGTCGGATTGAAGAAACCAAACAGATCATTGCGATTGGACGAGAAACAAGCGTTCAATTTGAGGGGGTTATTCGTCAAGTTGATGATAGGTCATTGGAGGTTGAAGGGCTAAATATTGGAGTTTTGCCACCACTGACAACCGTTAATCTAAGTGTTGGTATGCGGGTTGAGATTATTGCCCAAACACAAACCAACCGAACAATTATTGCCAAAAATATTTTGATTGATTCGATTTTACCGATAGGCGAATTAACTCCAACACCCACAAGTACGGTTGCGCCAAGTTTAACATCAACTGTAATTCTAACATCAACAATCGCTGAAACAAGTCCAGCAGGCACACCGCGACCCAATTTTATCCCGACAATACGACCACAAGGTACTGCAACGATGCGTCCGATTGAGTTAAGGATTCGTGAAACTGCGACCCCAACGCCGAATATAATGACCCCATCAGATAATGCGGATTGTGATGTCTCACCCCCGAATGACTGGATACCCTATGTGGTTCAAGTAGGGGATACACCCTCAGGTATCGCTGTTGGAACAGATTTATCACTTGAAGAGCTTTATCGTATGAACTGTAATTTGAATCCGCGATTAATCATTGCTGGTGAGATTATTTATGTGCCGTATACACCACGTCTATCAAGTATAACGACTCTTACACCAACATTGGTGCGACCCGTAATAGAGAGGACTGTTGTTCCTGTTGAGCGTTCTGTGACGACACCATCACAAACACGCCCAACGGCAACAACTGCATCGCGTGAACAAGAGAATCAAAGACAACGTGACAATAATCAAGAAGATGATAGTGACGAGTCAGATGGTCAACAACGTGGGCGATAAGCTGACAACTATCTTATGTTTATTGCTCTTTTAGCCATGCTTCATATTCTTTGGTTGCTTCTTCATTGAGGGGGTAGTATTTATCAAGTGCGCCACCCTCTTCTAGTTTCATCTTAGAGAAAACTTCCCATTCTGCTTTTTGTGATGCTTTTTTGGCGATGGCTTCTGCCATAGCAAAGGGTACAACCACAACCCCATCATCATCTGCGACGATAATATCCCCAGGGACTACAAAAACACCTGCACAAGCAATCGGTACATTAACGGCATGAGGAAAGATATCTGTTTGTGTATGGAAGTTTGGCGTGACACCACGTAGCCATAAGCCGAGGTCTACTTTTTGGACTTCGGGATAATCACGGATGCAACCATCAACCACAATCCCTTGTCCGCCATGTGCTTTGAAGGATGTCAACATCATCTCACCAAATATTCCGCTGGACATACTACCGCGTGCATCGACCACGACAATATCTCCCGGTTGTGAATTCATAATTGCTACACGATGAAGTTCACGGTCAGGTGCTGAGGAATATTCATCACCCCAGTGTAAATCTTCGCGTTTGGGAACGAATTGCAGGGTGACAGCTTGTCCTGCAACAGCTTTACCTGCATTGAAAGGGACAAGTCCGACCATATGAGGATTGCGGATGCCTTCTTTTGCGAGTGCGCCTGCGATTGTTGCCGTACCAATTTCTTTTAAGGTATCGATTGTGTCTTGGTTTGCGCGTTCAAAATCTGGAACGTGTGTCATAATGAGCCTCTATTTTAAAGAAAATTAATAGACATTTATTGTAGCGAGTTTTGGATAAGTTAGCTACAAAAATCGGCAATTAGCGCAGTGTAAATATCAAGGCAGTGTTGAACAGATGCTAAATCCACCCATTCCACTTTAGCGTGTGCGCCGTCTCCATGTGCACCCAATACAACTGTTGGAATCCCGTGTTCTGCTAGTAATGCTGCATCCATCCAGAATGTCGTTCCAATGAATTGAACATCGCGCGGTAGAACCGCCTTCGCTTTGTTTTGGAGCAGTTGAACAATAGGATGATTTGGGTCTATGCCAAATGGACTACGAGATAAGGTTGTCTTGACTTGTGCTTTAAAATCAGGGTCAGATTGTTTAATTTCATCCAAAATGGCTTGAATCTCTGCTTGTACAGATTCAGGTGTTTCCCCCGGAATTGTTCGTCGCTCAATCATGAGTTTACAGTAGGCAGGGTACATCGAAATGTCTTCTCCTCCTGTAATTGTTGAGGCATGGAGTGAACCACTTTTTAGTAAAGCGTGTGTGGGGTTGGCACGTAAGGCTTGGTCAAGTTGGTCGATTTTGACAAGGACCTTACCCATTTTTGTGATGGCATCGATTCCTAAATGTGGGCGTGAACCGTGAGCAGATTTCCCAAAGACCTCGACCTCTAGCCAGACGAATCCTTTATGTGCAATACTGATGTCTAGTTCTGTTGGTTCAGTGACAATGACCGCGTCTGCTTGCCAACGTTCCCATTCTTTAATAATGGCTTGTGTGCCGACGCTGGCATATTCTTCATCGACCACGGCTGTTAGGATGACATCGCCTGATAGATTCATGTTCTTTGCTTGTTTGACGGCTAGCATACAACTGGCTAAACCACTTTTCATATCGTATGAGCCACGCCCATACATCCGCCCATTTTCTATGGTTGGTTCAAACGGATTATCCATCTCGGATACGCCAACAGTATCGCTGTGGGCATTAAGCATAAGGGACTTGCCACTCCCCGACCCTCGTGCAATCAAAATAACATTGGGGCGACCTGCGACAACCTCTTGGATAATGACTTCTAAATCCTGTTGTTTTCCCCAATCAGCGATAAATTGTGCAATTTGTGTTTCTCCTGCACCATTTGAGGATAGGTCAGGGTTAATTGAGTCAATTTTGATGAGGTCAGCAAGGAGTTGATTAAGTTCGCTCATGAGGTTTTGCTCTCCATCTCTGCATCAGTCTTAAGTCCATCAGTGAGTTCAACCACTGCCACCCAGACACCACGCGCATGACGATACCCTAAAATACCAATAACCACAGTAAAGGTCATGGTAATGCCGAGTTGAGCAATAAGAGACAAATCTGGATTAATCGCAAACAGGACAAAGTAGAATATCATTGAAACAATCGGTAAAATCGCAACCCAGACAATACTTGCCCCTGCTGATTCGCCTGATTTACGCTCAAAACGAACATGACAGATGTCGCATAACTCACGAGTCTTGAGTATGCCATTACTGATGCGACCTTCCCCACAATGGGGACAGCGTAGGCTCAACCCTAGCAGTAGTTTATTCGCCATATTTTCATCTCTCTCACAGTTATTAGATAAAGTGGGATGATGGTATATGAAAATGATTAACAAAGGAACTATTGTTTGAGCAATTGCCAAGCGATTGTGCGACTGTCACTATTTTGCATCAGATAAACCCATAATTGTGCCATTGCCTCCAATAGATGTGCATTATCTATAGAGCCTGCATCGACCATATCAAAGCCGAGGTCAGATACGAGTGGTGCGATAGTGGCTTTTGCTTCATCATCCCCACAGACAGTCATGGTTGTATTGTCAAAAACAGGATTTTCCATTTGTTCAAAACCAATGGTGTTAAAGGCTTTGACCGTTGGAACACCAACCATTGCTTTGATTTCTTTTCCCGGCGAACCATTGGTATTAAAGCGATTGGTGGTATCCATGACCACTTTTCCTGACCAATCATCAATTTGGCTCATTGCATCTTCTAACGCGCCACCCCAAGGGATTGCAATGACAATGACATCGCCAAAATCTACGGTTTCTTGAAGTGTGCCTGCCTGTGCCTTACCCTTTGTTGAGGTGATAAGTTCTTTCATTTTCTGACTATTGGGATTGCGGGAACTAAACATAATGTCATGACCTTCTCTTGCCCATGCGCGACCTAATGCGCCACCGACATTACCTGACCCAAAAATTCCGATTTGCATTTAATTACTCCGCTTAGAATATGATGATTTATTTGAGTATATTCGAGTCATTCTTGTTTGGATAGTAGGCACTTTAGGGTAACTGCATAGGGTATGTTAAACTACTATAAGGTGAAATCATCAATAGAAAGTAAAAATGTGACAACACTACAAACCATTGTAACTAATCAGATACTGCCAATTATTTTGTTTTTTTCCATCGCTTATGTAATTCATCGCTCCTCAGATGAGATTGCGCGACGCTTCAAGCCTCTAGGCGATTTAACAATGCGACATAATCCCCGCCGTTTAGAACGCCAGAAAACCTTACAATCTCTCCTTGCCAATGTTATCAGTATTAGTGGGTTTATCGGAGCGATATTTGCTACGTTGACCTTGTTTGTGAGTGTTGATACCTTGATATGGGTGATCGGTTTGTTCAGCGCGGCGTTTGGCTTGGGAGCGCGACCCTTTATCAGTGATTATCTGACTGGCTTAACCTTCTTTTTTGAAGATACCTATGATGTTGGAGATAAAATCGAAATACCACTTTCTCCACAACGGGTTGAGGGAGTAGTCGAGCGTGTTACACTGCGAAGTACACAAATACGAGGTATGGAAGGCGAATTATTCACAATGCCGAATGGTGACATACGGGTGATACGCAACTTCAGTCGTGGTGAATTTTCGCCAACGAGTGTGACTTTAAAAGTACCTGCCCAAGAGCTAACTCTTACACTCGATAAACTCGAAATATTGTCCGAGGACGCAATGACGCGTTTACCTAACTTGATAGAGCCGTGGCAGGTCATTAGTCAAACGGGCGAGCTAGGTAACGAAGCTGAACTCACAATTTTAGCCAAAGCGAAATTTGGTAAAGGAGCGGAATTACGGACGCGAATGTTAGCATTTGTTCAGGAAGAGTTACACCATGCAGAAGAAGTTGAGCCTACATCATCGAGTCTTCAATCCCTTGAATCTCAGGAATCGAAAAGACCCGATGAGTTTTAGTGTTAGGTTGGTCAATGACTATCTACCCACTGGTTTATTTACGAATTTGCCCTTTGACATCTAACAAGTCTAATAAGAATTGTTTCGGATTATCGACTTTAGGGATAGGTAGTTGGCGCATCGGGTCAATGAATCCGATTTCAAAGTAGCCCTCACTGATAATCATATTGAGTAGGTCGGCTGTCGCATTATATTGCATGATAATTGCATTGAGATAATTATCATTCCCAGTGACTTTCCACAATTCTATAGCAGATAATAGGGCTTCAAGATTATGGACAATTGAACCAATCTTATAACGAAATTCGGGTTCGTTAGTGGCTTCCCGTTCTTTAACGATTTCCATGATTGCTTCAGTTGTATCCACTAGTAACTGCGCTGGTAATTCAAATGGTAGCTCACAGCGTGTGACATAATCGACATAATTGAAGAAGGGTGGGCGACGCATCTCACGGCTATCATTTAAGATTTGCTTGCCTTCCATTGCAACATAAGCATTGTCTTTTAATGTCTGCATCCGTGCTTCGATGTCACCTGTTTCAGTTGCTTGTAAGTAGCGTTTGATGTGTTTGTAGGACAATAATGTGTTGAGGGTATAGTGTCCATCAAATACGGGATAAACAAAGGAGTCAATCGCATGACCGCCAATGACTGATTCTTTTAGGAAACCCTTCGATCCTGTGACCAATAGGTTTTGCGCTAATATCTCATTACACTTCAGCAAGAGCCACGACTTCAACATAAGTCCATGAAATTGTAAAAATGGACTGTCGCTATATGCTAAAGCACGGTAAAAGGTGAAGTTAATCAGGGCTGCTTGTTGGGCAAGGTTATAGAGTTGGCGGAATACATTACTGAAATTAATCGGATTTTCGCCAAAGATTTCTTTGCTAGAGAGGTGGTCAATTGCGGCAGGCAGGGCATCTTCAACCATCGCAACACCCATGTAAGAACACTGATATTTACTAGGAAGTGCCATCCGTTGCAAGATTTCTAGACCATGCCCCACTTTACCCACAAGGATTCCAGGACCATCGACATCATATTTGGTGAGTACCATATTTTGTAGAACATGAGTATCGAGCCGTTCCCAGTTTTTGGTACTACTATGCGGGACTGCAAAAATAGATAGTGAGCGTGGACCTGATGCGTCGGGGTCTACTTTAGCAATCACCGAATGATAATCGGCATGATAAGAATTGTTGATGAGCCACTTTTGTCCTTTGATATGGAAATTTTTCTCATCAGGATCATCCGACATTGGGGTAGCGGTTGTGGTCAAACTTAATAAGTCCGTGCCTGTATGTTCTTCTGTCCAACCGAGTGTAAAGATTTTTCCCTTAAGTTCGGCAGCAAGCTCATGTTCTTCTGCGGCGACAAGCATCATATAAGCCAGACCACTTGCGGCACAGGCTGTCATATAGTTGGGATTGTTTCCAAATTTGTTTGAGGCTTCTTGCATTGACCCTAAGAGGTTGAAGGTGGGGAATACATTATCAATAACATCCCACATACCCTCACTTAAGAGGTCATAATCAATAATACTGCCAAAGGTATCATCTTGTACTATTTTCATTGCCATTTGCGTGTTCCTTTATCTATAACTGAAACAGGGCAGACAAATTGCCTACCCTGTAAATAGTCAATGGTTATAACTCTTATTCTGCGGCGACGGGTTGACGGAAACGCTCTACTAATGCTGAGATATTATGTAAGCGTTCTAGGAATTCGCGCGGATTATCGACTTCACCAATTGGACGTTGACGCATCAGAGGTAAGAAGTCGGTCTGGAGTGCGCTTTCACTGATAATCTGGTTGAATTCATTCACAAACGCATTGTATTGCATGATGATTGCGTTGAGGAATTCATCCTCTTCAGTGACTTTCCATAGCTCGCAAGCAGCAAGTATGGCTTCCATCCAGTGAACCATTGTTCCTAATTTATATTTGTGTTCAGGGTCGCCTGATAAATCAAGTTCGTTGAGTTCATCATATAATGAGCGAACAGCGTCAACAATACTGCGACCATCAAGGTCAATTGGAAGGTCAAGGTCTTCAATATATAGTGCATAATCGAAGAATTGTGGGTTGCGGAGCTTACGTGAACTGGCGTTTATTTGATTACCAGCTTGTGCAATAAACAGTTTTTCACGTAATTCTTCTACTCGTTCATTGACATCTGCACGGTCAGTTGCATCTAAATAACGGCGTAGGTGCTTTGCTGTCATGAGTGTGTTAATGGTATAGTGACCATCAAAGACAGGTAATACAAATGAATCAATTGCATCACGACCAATCACTGATTCTGCAAGGAATCCCTTCGACCCAGCCACCAGCAAATTTTGTCCCAGCAATTCATTCACACGGAGCAATAACCATGATTTGAGCATGACACCGTGGAATTGTAAGAATGTACTTTCGCTAAATGCCATCGCACGATAGTAAACAAAGCTCAGAACAGCACCTTGTACAACTAAATTGTAGAGTTGGCGGAATACATTGCTAAAGTTGATGGGGTTGTTGCTAAAGATTTCTTTTGATGAAAGGTGATCGATACTAGCTGGGAGTGCTTCGTTAATCATTGCTACACCGACATAGGAGCATTGGTATTTACTTGGCATTGCCATCTTTTGCAAGATTTCTAATCCGCGTCCTTCTCTACCGAGTAAACGCCCTGGTCCATCAATTTCAAATGTGGTCAAAACCATCTTCTTGAGAACATGGGTTTCTAGACGTTCCCAGTTTTTACAGCTACTACGGGGAACAAGGAAGATGGATAATGAACGCGGACCATTCGATGTTGGGTCAGTTTTTGCGACAACGGTGTGATAATCTGCATGGAAGGAGTTGTTGATAAGCCACTTCCGCCCTTGGATATGATATTCACGTTCGTCTGGATCATCAGACATGGGGGTTGCTGTAACCGTTGCACTCAGTAAATCCGAGCCAATCGCTTCTTCTGTCCAACCGAGTGTAAAGATTTTATCTTTGAGTTCGGTTGCGATTTCTTCTTCGCCAGCGGCAACAATCGTCATCCATGCTAGCATACTTGCACCTGCTGCAATCATATGATTGGGTTCGTCGTCAAACATCTCTGTACCGACTTGCATCGATTTTAACATATCGAAGTCTGGTAAGAGCGAGTCGTAGACATTGGACATTTGTCCACGTAATTCATCGAAGTCTACGATATTGCCAAATTTAGGGTCATTTATAAACATATAAGCCTCATCCAAATTGTCTTATCTCTGTTATGCGTTACGCACTTTCTATAACAACACAATATACTGTTTTATTGTCATAATTGAAATGCGAAAAATTTCACAAATTACTAGTGATATACAACACTACTTTATATAAAAAGGTACGGATTTGTGTTGTATTCTTGGTATTTGATAGAGAAACGCATTTTATATTATGAGTCCATAAATGTTTTAATAGTCAATTGTCTATTTATAAACAATTTTACACCCTATGTATGATTCTAATAGGATGATAGAAAATTTGAATCAATAGGAGAGTATACATATGACTTCAGTCACAGTCAGTGTCACTGATATTATCCCAGCAAATCATGAACAAGTGTATTCAGTAATTGCTGATTATCATAAGGGGCATCAAGCTATATTACCGCGACCTGCTTTTCAAGAGATGAAAGTCTTAGAAGGGGGTTATGGGGCTGGTACACGTATTTATATACATACCAAGATGTGGGGTATATCAAATTATTATGACCAGATTGTAGAAGAACCTGAACCGGGGCGCGTGCTGATTGAACGAGATGTTAATACTGAGCAATATACAACATTCACATTTGAACCGCTGTCCGATACTCAGACGCGTGTGACAATTGCATCGGTGATGCCATTGAGTAAGGGTATACGCGGAGCCTTTGAAAGGGTGACATTATCGCCTGTCGCGCGGAAGTTGTTTAAGACGGAACTTCAGAATTTAGCGGATTATGTGCGCCAACCAGACTATAATTTACAAGTCGCAACTTAATAAGTCGAAAGAGATACCGTGCGATTTTTTAGTAGGGTATCTTTTAGCTCGCTTTTGACATGTGCCATCATCAATGTGCGAATTCATCAAAGATTGACATCATCATTAAGCATCGAGTCTTTTCAACAGAGTCAGTTTGGGAGAGTACGGGTATGTTAATTTAATAAAATATTAGTTTGGTTACAACAACAAACGAGAAAATTTTAACTACCTGAGCCTGCATCATCTTGTTTTTTAGAGCAACGTGCTTTAGGTTGTTTTGTATCCAGTCGGACATATTCATCTTCCATCCATGCGACTAATGTAGCAGTGGCTTGAATCAGTTGAAGGAGTTGTGTCTTATCTGGATGCTCCCTGAGTTTCTGATCGATGTTATTAAATGCCTCTGCCACCAGTTGCATCCATTCATCTTCATCCCATGATTGGATGCCTTGCTCCATATCTTGTCTGACACGCTCATTTTTGACCATAGTAAGTACAATTTCGGTGACATCAGGTCTCAATAATCTTGGTAGTTTTTTTCTCTTCCTGTGTGCCATGCTTTGTTTCCTCAAATGATCCGATGTAAATATCATTTTACTAAGCCGTTAAACGCATAATGAATGTTTGATTATGGTCTCGGATAAGCATAGCTATCTCTTGAATTGAATCATGTTGAAATGAGGTAAGCCAGTTGATTATGTCAAATTCAATTCCGTGTTGACATAACATTGTATCGAGTTGTGAGTCGCCGGGTTCTATAGGGAAGCTCGTTTGTTTTTCTATCATTGTAAACAATACCTTACTGAGTTCGACCTTCTCTGTGTGGTCAATCAGGCGATTCAATCCTACTTTGGGGGCAATTTGGGTAGATATAATTTTTTCCATCGGATTATCCTGACGCATTTCCACTAGCACCATTTGCAAAAACAATCATATCGGGATTAACAATAGAGGATATTAAGAATAGTAAAGCGATAAGGATAATGATTTGTTTTCCATGTTGATTCGCAAAATTAATTAAATTAGTGGCAATGTTATATGTTTGAAAAACCATGATAATCTCCTTTAAATAAACATAAAAAGAAATTATCATTTGACGATAGATCCAGTGATTACAAAAGATTAATGAAAGATGAGAGAATCTATCTGTTTCTTATGATTGATTCAAACCTCAACCTTGAATCTTGGGATATAGAGACACCTAATTCTGTCATCAAGTGAGTTTCTAATGACTGATATGTTTGTATGGCATTATCAACGCGGTTCAGCTTTGCAAAAACATCGATTAATTGGAGATAGGCTAATTCGTTAAAGTCATTCTCTCGAATAGCCCACTGGGCATACGCAATTGCGCTTTCATCACCTCGGTTTAATGCACATTGACTTAATCTTATTAATATATCAATGAAATATTGATGATACTTGTCTCGTAATATTGCAATCCAATTCGCATCAAACTCGATTAAAAAATCGCCATTATACAACTCAAGGGCTTTTAATAATAAATCTTCTGTTCTGATGTCATCGATAGGTGAGACCCTTGTTTCTTGGCTGATTTTTTCAAATCGATGAGCATCTGAGATTATTTTGAACGTTGGATTAATCTGATACCAGCCATCTTCGTATAGGATAACTTCCCCAAGTATCTGATTTAATCTATATTTCATCGTCGCTAAAGCAGATTTAGCTTTAGCTGAAGTATGATCTCTCCAGAAGTGAAGTTTTATCTCCTCGCCTCTTTTGGGACCAATGAAATAGAGCCAATATAGTAATTCACGTTGAGTATGATTCGGGAAATCTGAATAGTCAAGCTTATGTTGTTCGAGTTTAATGGACTCGACTTTAAATGTTGTAAGACTAATGGTTATATTAGATCCAGAGCCTCCTTTTTGTGAAACATTAATGGCAATCGAATGCTGTCTATTTTTAAGTTGGTGAGCAAGTTCTATTAATTCAAAGAAAATCTCTACATGCTCATTCATATAGTCAAACAAAATATTAGAATAGGTGAGGTATACGATAAAGGGTTGTAAGCTTTGTTGAGTTTCTATTTGCTTGAGGATAAGCTCGGTAACGGTATCGATAAGGGACTGATTTTGGGTGATGATTGCATGTTCAAGTGTGGGACCAATAGCACGTGTTATTTCAATCTGATTACCCAACTCTAAGACCTTCATGAAAGCACTGTGCACTTGGTAATCATTCCCTCGAATGAGGAGCAATAGATTTAATTCTGCCGTCGCTACAAACAAACTAAAATTTAAATTTTGAGCACCATCTTTGACAGATTCCCAAATTTCATAGGCTTTTTCTTTTTGGTTATTAAAGGTATAGAAACGTGCAAAACTAGCTAAAACACCATACTGAACTTGTTTGTCGTGGATAGATAAGTTTAGGGCTTGAGTATAGTTTGCAAAGGCATTTTCATAATCTTTCAAATCCCGATAAAGATCACCAAGATTCCAATATAGATAGCCTTGTATACGTCGATCGTTTGCCTTTTCTGAATATCTTAAACCATCAATAAAATAGTGCTCACCACTTTGGTAATCATGACATTGGATATAATATGATCCGATGTTATTACACGCGTGTGTGAGGTCTCTGGGATTATCTAGTTCTTTGCGAATCTTGAACATATGTAATAGCGGTTGCCCCACCTTTTGTAATTGACCGCTTCTTGTATAAACTAACGCGAGATCCTGTAAAACTGTGGCAACATCTCTTTGATAATTCATAGCAAGATAAATATCTTTTGCCACTAAGAGAGCGATTTCTGCTTGTTGAAAGTTACCCAGTTCCAAAAATGTTTGACCTAGCATATGTTCGATTTGAGCGAGTGAGAATTGATATTTCTCACTGTTTAAATTAACCTCTTTTTTGAGGTTCAGTAGGGTTGTTATCGCTGAGTTGAATTCTCTTTGGCGAATCTTAATATATGCTCGCTCTATCTGTATTTTGATATAGAGTTGGTGGTCAATGTCAATAAGTGTGGTTTCGATGTAATCTAACGCTTCGACTGCTTTATTGAAGAGTAGCTGGCTGTTATATATTGCTGAGCAAATGAGTTGAAGTGATGGTATGCAAATGTGGTGCTGTTTAAATAGTTTTTCTAGATTTAATAATATGTCAGTAAATCCATGACGTTTATAAGTATCAATGATATAGTTCATAATACGGCGGGCTTCAGGGATTTGTTTTGCTTCGAGGTAGTGATAGATTGCAACATCAAATAATTCATTTTTTTCATACCACTGGGCATAAAGATTATTTAAGGTTTGATATTGATGGCTATCTTTGGATAGGTGTTGAAGGATAATTCTTCGTGTGGCTTCATGGTATTGATATTTCCCATTTTCTAATCGCGTCATAAGTGAATAAGCGTCTTGGATGAATGCTAATCGGTTATCTACATCCAATAACTTAAAAATATCGATCAATTGTTGTTTGGAAAATTGTTCTGGGATAACGGATTGATAAATAAATAGGCGAGTGGGTGTATCGAGTTTAGATAAGGTATTTTCAATGTAATGATCGAGGCTAAATTGAGATGTATCAAATATATCTGGCTCATCTAATTTCTGCCGATTTAACCAAGGTACAATACCTGCAATCCAACCCTCATTATTTGCAATAAGAGTTTCTACTATTTTAGGATTGTGATTAAATTGAGCAGCCAACTGTAAAGCATCTTGACTCGTTAAACGTAAGTTATGTTCAGTTATCGTATGATAACTGCGCGTTGCCAGTATATCGATTAACTCAATGCTAGGTTGTTTCTGACCCACTAAAACGAAAAAACATGCGCCTTGTGATTCACTGATTAACTTATCGAGCCATGCTATTGTTAAGGGGTTAGAGTTTAGATGATGACAATTATCAATAACATAGACAATCGGCGCGCCACGAACCCTAACTTGTTGCGCGAGTTGTGTCGGGTTGATTTCTGGTGTTAATTGCTTTTCTATGCTTGGGTAGTATTCTGCAAATAGTGATTGTGTTGTACCCGCAAAGACATTCTCATAAGCAGACCATTGATCTAGAGTATTCCAGACATAAGGAAGATTAAGATATTCGATATATTGTTTTGTTGTAGCTGTTTTCCCATACCCAGATGGGGCAATTATCAATGTAACCCATGGTGGATTGTTAGTATCAACAGTATTGAATAGACTTGTACGATTATACATTATCAACAACCTATTAATTTTCTCCTATCCCATAGGTAGTATAACCAATACAAGATATTATTACTAATCTAACATCGTTATAAGCTACAAACGTAG
>CAYGTY010000032.1:5951-44240 GCA_964352825.1 uncultured Anaerolineaceae bacterium | reverse complement strand
GCTTAAATATGAATTATTCGCAACATATATCGAATTTATTGATCGCTTAGAGGAAGGTATTTTCCAATTAACATAAAAACACAGCCGAAGCTGTGCAGTTTTTATCAATTTTATTATCTCAAATCATGAGGCTAGCTATAGAGTTCTGGCATCGGCTCTTCTTCAACTTTGAAGACTTTAAAGCCGCGTTTTTGATAGTTAGCTAGTGCATGAGGGCCGTCTAGATTGCAGGTGTGCAACCAAACGCGTGTCGCATCCATTGCCCAAGCACTGGAAATCCCATGACTTAACAAGTGTTTTCCTAAGCCACGCCCCATATAATCAGCGCGCAAGCCAAAGTACATAATTTCAACCGAATCATCTTCATGTTTAAATAGCTCGACATAACCAGCAGGTGAACCACTGACGTAAAGAACATGGACTTGTGTATTATCAGAGGAGAGAATTTTTCTCAATTCTGCATTTGGCATTACCAAACGGTCACGCCATGCCCATTCCTCACCAACAGACTGATATAGAAATTTATAGAAGCCCAAATCAGGCATTTCCATTTTTACGATTTCTATATCGCTTGTCTTAATGAATGATGGAGAGAATTCAACATCATCCGTCATTTCAAGGTAAGTTGTGATAAGCATTTCGGTTTTATTTGCAGCAAGTACCATTCAGATTTTCCCTGATTCTTTATGTTACAGGTCTACTATAATAGCATACCGAGAATCACACCATTTCCGCATAGTACAATCTTACAAAAAACACGTCGCCTAGCTAGACAATATCTACAAATCTGTGTTTATAGGTATGACAAGATTGAAAATCTAGATGAGATGACGATATATATGATGATTAAATTCCAATTATTGTGATTGCTAGAAACAGCAGATAAGATAACAACACGGAGGTTACTTATGAAAATTGTGTTTTTAGGCGATAGTCTAACATGGGGTGGTTATGGTGGGAACTTTGTTGATATTGTTTCTCAAACATTGTCCAGTCATACTATCATTAACGAAGGTGTTGGTGGTGATACGGTTGTTAATTTACACCAACGATATGAATCTGTAATTAATGAACACAACCCTGATGTGATGTTTGTGATGGTCGGTGGCAACGATGCAGCATCTTATACCATGCCAGACACACAAATTTATTATCGTTCCAACAAAAAAATCGACAATGGGATTGTCACACCTGAGTTATTTGAACAGACCTATCGAGACTTGCTCACACACTTACAGCTCAATCATATCGTCACATTTGTTGGTTTAGCACCTACCGAATACAATCTAACTCTGCTATCAGCCAAGCATCAATTTAATCAAATCGCACAAAAAGTCGCCCGCAGCTTAAATATTGATGTTCTAGATTTAGAAATTCCATTCGCTACAGATAGCATCCCAGACCGTGAACCTGTTAGTCTCAAATTCATTCAAGACATTGGATATCGCGTTTCATCAGGCTGGACAGATTTCGAAGCTGAAAAGGATAAATATGGTTATACCTATACCTTTGATGGTATGCACCTATTACCTTCATCAGCTGAAAAAATGGGGCGACTCATAGCGGATTTTTTGCAAGACAAGATTTAAGGAGTAGCCTGTTGACTACCCCATGATATTTGAGTTGACTTATTTTAATCGTGTTGAATAGTGGTTTCACTACGCGTTGAATTTGTCTCAGAGAAGATGATTCGGAAACCTCGAACAATAATCCAGCCCAAGATGGGGTAAACAACCAGTGCAAAAATAGATGCAACTTCAATCACACCACCTGTATAGGTTGCATTCGGTACAATCGCTTGGAATGGTGCGACCAACCAGTAAGTCAAGCTATAGATAAAGTTCACAAATCCACTACCCGCATTTGCACCGATCATCTGTAAGATAAAGCGGAAGGCAACTAAAATAGAAATCACACCGACAATTAACCAAGCGAATTTTGAAATCCGTGATACAAGAATTGCTTGGGTTGTTGGTGATGCCTCTACAATACGTTTCTTCTGTACAAACTCACCATTACGATGTACTTCCATATGTTCTTTTTGTTGTACAGCCATAATTGTTTCCTCCACTAAATCGACCTATTAATTACAGTGTAGACCCTTAAAGTGAGTGCTGAGCTTTCAACAATGTAAAATTAGAGTTAGAATAGATAAGTAGAACATGAATGTCGGCAATAAGATGCAGGATATGTTATGCAACTGGATACTAGAGGGATTGCTCGTGCAACACGTTGTTTATGGTCTTTACAAGAAGCCATGACCGAGATTGAAGGTTTGCTTATTACACAAGCAGATGGCATTACAGTCACCTCAACTTTACGAGGGGTCGATAGCATTCAACGCTTATCGGCTGTAACCAACACCTTATTTATGCTGAGTGAAGATGTCAGTGAGCAATGGGGTCGTGGACAAGCACTTGAAGTCCGTATGCGAATTAAACCGCCAAACAACAAACAGAAAGATTACTTCGTTAGCATTAAACCACTCAGTGGAACAGCTGTATTAACCGCAGTCTATATTGTCAACGAAAATGAAAACACCGTGGACTTAAATATTGACCTCGCTACGGATTACTTAATGGCTCTATTAGAGGGTGATAATCCAACAGATATTAACTGGTACGAATAACATCATACACTTGTTGAATACCAAAGCCCTGATTAAGATAGCGACACATCATTACAGTAGAGGATAGCCTATGTCGTTATTTAGCCGTGTCAAAAACGCAATCCAAATGCGGATATATAGATTTTTCTCAACTGAACTTTTGCTTGAACAAATCAAGAACACCAAGGGAGGAACAGCCGAATCTTTTATTACCGCTTTAAAAGAACGTTTGGCACATCAAGATGGAACACTCTCAGGCATTGATTTATCAGCTATCCACCTAAAGAACGCGCTCTTATCCTCATCAAATTTAAGTAAAACCAATTTTTCTAATGCAAAACTCCCCTTCGCATATTTTGCATATTCCAATCTGGAACAAGCTAAATTCCAATCTGCCAACTTAAGCGATGCCCATCTAAGAGAAGCACAACTCAAACAAAGCGATTTTTCCTCATCGATATTACATCGTGCAAACTTCGCCCGTGCCGATATGCACCAATGTAATCTTACTTCAGCAGACCTAAGTGAGGCTAACCTATGGCGCGCCAATTTATCGGGTGCAAATCTGACGGATGCAATTCTAAGCTCAGCAAATTTAACAGACGCAGTCGTGGATGAAACAACCATTCTGCCTGATGGGACAAGCGCACAAAGTCCCGTGGATTGGTCAATTTTCACTAGCACGAATTAATCTAATCAGGATTAGATTTTAGCATTAATTCCGTGTACAATATCGACTATAGTTCTATTAAAATTAAATCTATTTTAGGAGGTAATGAACCTTGCATGTTGTAACCTTCACACGCAGTACACCCGATACTGCCGCAAAAGTGTGGGTTGATGATAATGGTCAAGTCACTTGGGGTGATGTTGCCACAGTAGTCAATCCATGGGATGAATATTCCTTAGAAGAAACCATAGTTCAAGCTAAAAACGGAGGTGGTGACGCAACAGTCATCGCAATCGGTAGCGATATGAACAACGACTCACTCAAACATAGCATCGCAATGGGCATCAAAAATGCAATCCGTGTCTATGAAGAAGGCGCAGACCTAACCGATAGCCTTGTTTGGTCAACCCTTGCAGCTGGTGCTGTGACTAAATTAGGAGATGTTGATTTAGTCATCTTTGGTAAAGAAAGCATTGATGTTGGCACAGACCAACACACCTACCAACTTGCCCGTAAATTGGGTTGGACAATGCTCAGCTATGTCTCCAAAATCATTGACGTTGATTACGATGCAAAAACCATCAAAGTCGAAAAAACACTCGAACAAGGCAAGCAAGTTGTTACAGCAACACTCCCTGCTGTTGTTAGTGTGATGAAAGGTATCAATGAGCCACGCTATCCGAACTTCTTGGGTATCCGTAAAGCATCCAAAGCAGAAATTCCTGAGTGGAATGCTGAAGAACTTGGCATTGAGTTACCCGCAACTACAACCGCAGTCATCGCTTATACCAATTTACCAGAGCGTGAAGTCAAGACTGAGATCATTGATGGTGATAGTGTAGAAGACAAAGCCGCCACCCTTGCAGATCGTCTATTCGAGGAGAAAGTATTATGAGTGTCTTTGTCTGGATAGAAACATTTGAAGGTCAAGTCAATTCAACCAGTTGGGAAGCTGTTGGTGCTGGAAAGTCATTAGCCGATGCAATGGGCAGCGACCTGACTGCAATTGTCTTTGGTGAAAATGCCTCGGCAATCGGTGCTGAAGCAGGTCAATATGGAGCAAGTAAAGCAATCGTTTGTGAAGATGCGACATTATCTACATTCATAATTGAACCTTATGCTGCTTTACTGACGAAGATGGTTGAAGATAATAGTCCATCAGTTGTGATTGCAGTCGGTACAAATCGTGGGCGTGAATTATTATCAAGCTCTGCAGCAGATACCAACTCAGGGCTCATTACCGAAGCACTTGAACTTAGCGTTGATGGCGATACAGTCAAAGCTGTACGTCCAGCATATGCAGGCAAAGTCTTTATGGAAGTTGCCACTAGTACAGCAACCAAGTTCATCACCATTCGCGGACGTGCCTTTAGTGCGCCAACACCTGATAGCTCGGCATCTGCAGATGTTTCAACTGTAGACCCTGTCTTAAGTTCAGATTCAATTACAACGCAAATCGAAAGTTTTGAATCTGAGGTTGGTAAAGTTAACCTCACAGATGCTGCGATTATTGTCAGTGGTGGGCGAGGAATGGCAAATAACCCTGCCGATGTACCAGCAGATAAATCAGGTGATGATGTGACAATTTGGAAGGCACAAGACGGCTTTGAAAACACAATTCAACCCTTAGCTGATGTATTAGGCGCAGCTGTTGGTGCAAGTCGTGCGGCTGTTGATGCAGGTTATATTTCTTATGATCATCAAGTCGGACAAACAGGGAAAGTTGTTAACCCCGACCTCTATATAGCATGTGGTATCAGTGGCGCAATCCAACACCAAGCAGGGATGCGCGGTAGTAAAATCATCGTTGCGATTAATAAAGACCCAGAAGCCCCCATCTTCAAACTTGCACGCTACGGTATTGTCGGCGACTTATATGATATCGTCCCAGCATTGACCGAAGCCCTCAAGAAAAAATTAAGCTAACCTATAGATGAGCCTGTCAAACGCAGGCTCTTTTATTCTAAATCTATCTTAAACTCATCTCTGTATCATTGAACCTAGTTAGAGTATGATGAGTTTGTATATCTTGACAATATTATTTTCCCTCTATTTTCACTATATTTGTTGTTTGTTGTTAAATTTTAAATACGTTTACCTGACAGGGTTTTCATTTATATGGAACTTGCCATTTTAACTGGTATACCATTTTTACTAGCAATCATACTTGCCACACCTATTGCGCGACAGATGCTCAGTCAAACTGTACAGACCTATTTGAGTGCAATAACAATGGGTATCTTGTTCTTCGGGTTTTTAAGTTATTTCCCACAAGTCGAAGAAGAAGCTATCAGCCAAAGCATGAATTGGATTCCGAGTCTAGGCATTAGCTTATCGTTTTATTTGGATGGGCTATCGTTGATGTTCGCCCTCATTGTGTCGGGTATTGGCGCACTGATTTTCTTTTATGCTGGATTCTATTTTGACGAAGCAGAAGAACATAATCGTTTTATTGTCTGGTTATTAGGCTTCGCTGGTGCGATGCTTGCTGTTGTCCTATCTGGCAACTTATTTATGATGTTTGTTGCTTGGGAATTGACCAGTATAACCTCATTTATGCTCATCGGGTTCAAAGGTGACAAATACGAAGATGCGCGAAAAGGTGCATTCCGAGCTTTATTTATTACAGGTGGTGGTGCATTATCGCTCATTATTGGTTTTGTCATGATGAGTATTGCAGCAGGGCAAGTTATTTATCCTGATGCAGAGGGTATCAAATTTGTCGCTGATATTGATGTACTGCTCAAAGCAAAAACACTTTACCAGCATGAATGGTTTCCAGTATTTACTATCTTGATTGCAATTGGTGGCTTTACCAAAAGCGCACAATTCCCATTCCATTTCTGGTTACCAGGAGCAATGAGCGCACCGACTCCAGCCAGTGCGTACTTACATAGTGCAACCATGGTTAAGGCAGGGATATTCTTATTTGCACGCTTATCCCCTATCATGTACCAGAACGAATTTTGGTCACAGTTACTTGTCTCCATTGGTCTTATTACAATGTTTATTGGTGCATACTTCGCCATCAAACAACGCGACCTCAAAGGCTTATTAGCGTATTCAACCATTAGCAAACTCGGCGCAATTGTCGCGATGATAGGTCTCCCTGAACAAAGTGGGCTTAAAGCAGCCTTCGTCGGGATTATTGCACATGCTCTCTATAAATCCGCATTATTCTTAGTCGCTGGTACGATTGACCATGCAACAGGCACTCGCATCATTGATAAACTCGGTGGATTGCGAAAACAGATGCCGTTTATGTTTTTCGTGACGGTTATATCAGCCTTATCAATGGCAGGTGTACCTTTCTTCCTCGGCTTCTTAGCTAAAGAAACCCTATTAGACGCAATGCTCCATTATAGTGAGCCGTATACAGCAGTTATCATGGCTATCGTTATTGTCAGTTCGATATTCACAGCGATGGTTGCGTATATGTTGATTTACGATGTCTTCTGGAAAGAGCCAACTGAAGACATTCATTTCCATAAACCACCCAACCTCATTCGCTTTAGCCCTGTGATTTTATCATTAGGGTCACTCTCACTTGGCTTTTTATTAGAGCCTGTCTTACTTCCATTACTAGAAGTTGCTGTTCCCAAAGAATTTGAATTGTATCTCTTTGCTGGTTTTAACGACATCTTCTTCATCAGTATGGGGATTATCTTTGCTGGGCTTGTCTTATTCTTCATACGAAATTTAATTATCAAGCTCATTCGCTTCCCTATATCAGGTGACCAAGTTTATCAAGAGATTCTACGTTATATTGAATGGGCAGGAGATGCTGTTCTATTCACACAATCAGGATATGTGCGTTACTATCTGGTTGTTATTTTAGGGACTGTCGCAACTGTCCTTATTTTCTCGGGTACTCTATCAACCGTGAGTTCAGGTCAACAACTATTCCCAACAGATTTATCAGTAACATCAACCGAATTATCGAAAATATTCATGCTCGTCTTAACTGTAGCGGCTGCCCTATTCACAGTCATTGTTCGCGAGCATATTAAAGCGGCAATCGCTTATGGGGTATTAGGGTATGCCATCGCCGCTATTTTCCTCATTGATCATGCGCCTGATGTTGCTTTAGTACAACTTCTAGTCGAAACAATGGGAACGGTCTTGATTATCATTATGTTAGGACGAATTAGCCCAAACACACGCCAAGAAGTGATGGAGCGTCTATGGCATGGTCGTCACCGTCATAACTTCGGTTTCTTACGTGATTTGGGTATATCGATTGTTATTGGTATAGCAGTTTTTGTCTTTGCATTGACAGCACTACAAAATCGTCCAGAGCGCGAAACAATCGCTCAATGGCATATCGACCATACTGCGGATCAAGGTGTGGATGATGTCGTCGGTGCAATTGTTGCAGAATTCCGTGGTACAGATACATTGATGGAAATTGTCGTGTTCGCAACAGCAGGCTTAGGTGTTCTAACACTTTTATCACGTGGGCGCGAAGTGGACAGCACATTGATACCCCAACCCAAGAACGTCAAACAATTTGAAGAATTTAGTGACGAAGCGGTGGAGGAAATCCAAGATGCTACTAACCTATCTACACCGTTTACAAGGTCGGTATCATATCTTGTGTTGCCTGTTGCCATTCTGATTGCAATTGCACAGATACTCTATGGTAGCTCTGGACCGGGTGATGGTTTTACTGCGGGTGTAACCATCGGTTTAGCAGCTTCACTGATGTATGTTGTTCTTGGGTATTCAGAGGCAAAAAGACAACTCGCTTGGTTCCGTCCAGCCTTGTTTATCCGTGTTGGACTGCTGATTGCACTCATCAACGCGATATTCCCAGTCTTCATCGGCAAGAGCTTTATGGGATTAGTTGAATTTGATAAAGCACTCGGAATTTATGACATTGTAGGCTCATTAGGATTACATATCACCTCAGCCCTTGTGTTTGAGATTGCTATTGCAGTAACAGTCATGGGTGGAATTGGTATTATCATGGAAGCTATCGCACATCCACAGACTGTACAAAAGTTTAGTGATGAATAGGAAGTCTATCAAATATGATTGAATTTATGTTTGCGCTCGCAGTCGGCTCAATGTTTGGAATCGGTGTATTCCAACTCTTACGCCGTGATTTGATAAAATCTGCAATTGGATTTGCAATCCTGTTTTCTGCTATCAACCTCTTTTTTCTAGCAGTTGGAGCATTCGACGGTGAATTTGCACCCTACGTCAGCAATGTTGAAGCAGGAAGACAAGTCAGTGATCCACTAGTACAAGCACTTATTCTAACTGCCATTGTCGTTAGTTTTGGTAGTTATTCACTGATATTAGGTTTTATCAATATTATTTCTCGTCGATACGATACAGTTGACTCCAACGAAGTCAACAACTTAAAGAATTAGGATATAGTGACCCATCAATATGGAAGATAACCTTTACATTCTTGCGACGCTAATCACCCCACTCCTGGGTGCAGTTATTGCACTATTATTTGCAGGGCACAACCGTATCCAACGTTGGATTGGGGTATTTGCCAGCATTATCACATGGATTGCCAGCACATTTGTACTTGTTCAAGTTTACGAACAAGGTATCCAAACCTATCAACTCGGGGGATTCCAACCACCTTATGGTATTGTGCTGGTTGCCGATACATTGGGGGGATTATTCACCTTCATGGTTGCCACTATCATGATTGGGGGGATGTTATATACACTCCACAGTAAAGATAAGTGTATGACCTACCCTGCTTTTGTTCCGCTTTTCCTCATTATGGAAGTCGGGCTTATTGGTGCAATGCTGACAGGTGATTTATTCACATTGTTTGTCTTTATCGAACTTACAGTGCTTGCATCCGTATCCCTAACAGCAATTTCAGATGACCAATATGGTTTAGAAGCCGCCCTGAAGTATATTTTGATTAGCTCGATGGGAACGCTATTTTTGCTATTGGGGATTGCAGCGATGTATGCAACCTTGGGTACACTCAATATGGCACATATGGCAGAGCTTCTTGCAACAGGCGAACGTCCATTCCTCGCCCCTGCAGCCGCTTTGATGTTACTCTGTGCATTTTTGCTCAAAGGTGCAGTCTTCCCATTCCACTTCTGGCAACCTGATTTTCATACAACAGCACCAACCCCTGTCAGCGCGATGTTATCATCAATTGTTGTAAAAGTCGGTGTTTATGGTATTTTACGGCTCGTAACCTTATTGTTCACAGTTGAAGCCCCCTTATTGCAACAATGGCTCGTACTACTCGGCATCATCGGTATTTTATTTGGCAGTCTTGGTGCGCTACGAACCTATAATGCAAAACGGATGCTTGCCTATTCAACCTTTGCTCAAATCGGATTTATCCTAATCGGTATCGGCTGGGGGAATCCATTGGCATTAGTCGGTGCAATTGTTTATGCTTTTAACCACGCGTTTATCAAATCATCCTTGCTGATGTTGATGGGCGTTGTTGCCAGTTATACCAAAATTAAATCAGCAAACTTCGCAGATATTAACGGAATTGGTCAAAAGATTCCCCAATTAACAGGATGGCTTGTCTTATTGGGTGGCTTATCATTAGCGGGTATCCCTCCTATGAATGGCTTCATCAGTAAATTAACCCTCATCCAAGGAGGTGTTGAACGACAAGATTGGTTTCACCTCATCTTGATGGTTGGAGCAGGTATTTTGACTGTTATGTATATGATTCGGGCGTGGCAGAATATTTTCCAACAAAAACCACTTGAGACAACAACAGAAACAAAAGCCGAAGGTGATAGTTTGCTAGCTCCTTTCTTATTGATTACAGTGTGTTTGCTTTTAGGTATTGTCTTTGCTGAGCCATTGGTCTTACTCGTCACAGAAGCAGTCAAACAGCTTGGCGACCCCAATATTTACATCTCAGCAGTTAACTTAGCAGAAGGGTCATAAAGCCATGCTCTTCAAACAAATTATATTAGCGATTCCATTAGCAATTGGCTGGACAATTTATACAGCTCAACCTAGTATCGGTAACATGCTGTTAGGATATGTATTTAGCCTTGCTGTTCTTATGGCAATTGGTGTCAGAGGCGATAGTTTTGTTTTAAAGAATTTACCTAAACAAGTTCTGAATCTAATTCTATATGTCGTTTTCCTAGCCTATGAAATCTTGATTGCTGGTATCGCTGTTGCACAAGTCACACTTGCACCAAGCCTACCTATCAACCCAGGGATGGCAAAAATTAATACCCAGGATAAAACAGAAAACCCTGTTATCTCTGCCATTAGTGCACATGGTATTACGATTACTCCTGGTGAACTTGTTGTCGATTTTGAAGAAACCCATGAAGATGGTGTCATCATGGTTATCCACAGTATTCAAATAGAGAAATCTGTATCGAACCTCAAGAATGACCAAGCACAACGTTTAACACGTATTAAAGGAATTTTAGGTTATGATTGATTCCCCATTTGTTCAAACATCAGTCCAAATCATATTGCTTGTCATGGTCAGCTTATTAATACCAGCTTCTTATCGTGTGGTAGTCGGAGAAACTTTGCCCGACAGATTATTATCGGTAGACCTCATCACCACTTTGTTGATTGGTATTATTGTTTTATTGACATTGGTGGAAGGATCACAGACTTTTATCGATATTGCAATCGCTTTAGCAGCATTTGCATTTATCGGCACAATTAGCATTGCACGATATATTTCTGAAGGAAGAGTATTTTAGATGGTTGGAGAATTTATAGGCGTTGCCGCATTAGTATTTGGTTTATTCTTCTGTATCGTAGGTGTTGTCGGTGTTTTACGGATGCCAGATATTTACACCAGACTCCATGCCTCGGGTAAAGTCGCAACATTAGGGCTGTTCGGGTTATTAGTTGGCACAGCAATTCTCATGCCAGAAGTATCATTAAAGACGCTGGCATTAGGATTATTTGTATTAGTTGCAAGTCCTGTAACAACCCATGCTATTGCTGCTTCAGAGTATCGTCGAAAAGACCTTTTAGCTAATATCGTAAAAATGAATCATCAAGAAGAGGAAATTGATATGCAAGATGTCGATATAACAGGTTACCTCAGCCGTACCAAAGTCCAAGATATTATCAAATCAAATCAAGAATCTCATAAAAATACATAATCTAGAACTTAATCCTCTCGGTGAGTAAGCATAAATTCAAGCTAGCGAGATTATGTGTAACTTAATGTTACAGTTATCGCTGAACAATTACCAGAAATTACTAATAAATTGCAAACTTGTTAAATATATGTCATGATTAACTTAGGGAATACATACATAATTTATATATCATTAATTATTTTTACCTCAATAGAGTAGTAAAATAAAATTGATGTTAATATCAAAATTAATGTTCTACCATCTAAAAAGATAATAATAATGATGCAATCATTATCACAACACCAAATACAACAATTCTTTGAACAAGGCTTTATTAACAATAGTCTTGTTATGCTATCTATAAATTCAGAAACTTACGCCATCCTCCAAGCTAATAAACAAGCAATCGAATTTTATGGTCATTCATACTCTGAACTAACAACAATGTCTTTTACAGATTTATGTGTCACAGCTGATGCAGATTACAATACACAAATTCACTCAGTAATAAACGGCACATCCAATCATATGTCAGTGACACAGCGCACAGCGACAGGTCACCTCAGCTCAATGCAAGTTCACATCACGCCACTGGAAATCGATAACCAACCACCCCAACTTTTACTCACTTTAATTGATATAACACAACATCAACAAGCTACAAAACATCATGAAGACATGACGACACGCTATCGTATCATTGCAAACTTTAACCATGACTGGGAATATTGGATAACGCCTGATGGTTTAATAGGCTATATGTCACCATCATGTGAGCGCATTACAGGATATACAGCAGAAGAGTTCATTAATAATCCACAACTACTATCTGACATTGTACATCCCCGTGATAAAGATGATTGGGAATATTATTTAAAACACCTATCAGATGATACACAAAAGCCAAGAACCTCGATACAATTTCGTATCCACCATCGTAATGGTGAAACCCTTTGGATTGAACATGTTAATCAAATTATTATTGATGAAAACGATATCTATTTAGGTCATCGTGCAAGTAATCGAGATATTACACAACGGCAAAGTATTGAATTGAAATTACAGCGCAATAAAGAAATATTAGAACTTGCTGTCGAAAGTGCAGGTATGGCAATATGGGAATGGGATATTGCTAATAATACGACCATCTATAATCCACGATGGGCAGAGTTATTAGGCTATAGCTATGATGAAATTCAACCCATGAATACTATCTGGGAGCGACTGGTTCATCCCCAAGATAAAGCGAACTCAATTATCGAAATGAATAAACTTATCGAAGGCGAAATTGCTGTCCTTGAGATTGAGCAACGGATGCAAAGCCATTCAGGAGAGTGGCGCTGGTTTATGTCTCGTGGAACAGTAACAGAACGGAGTGAACTTGGAGAGCCACTACGGTTTGTAGGCTTAGACATTGATATTACAGACCGTAAACAAACCGAATCTGACGCGTTTAAATTTGCATTAGAGCGTCAACGCATTGATGTATTATCAACTTTCATGCAAAATGCTAAACATGAATTTAAAACCCCTCTATCACGCATCAATACAAAACTTTATTTAATACGCAAAACAGAAGATAAAGAAAGACTTAAACAACTGACACAAGAAATTGAAGCACAGGTTACAGGGATTGATAATCTAGTCGAATCGATGATGTTAATGTCACGTTTGGACACCGTTCATAGAATACCTGATACCCCTGTTGATTTACGTACAATACTGACAACACTCACTGAGGAATTCAACCCTCTAATCACAGAACGCCAACTCCACCTCATCAGCAACATCCCCTCTCATATACCGAAATTTAGAGGCAACACCAATGACCTGTATGAAGCCTTTTATCGTGTATTTGATAACGCAGTTCGATATACAGATGAAAATGGGCATATCACAATTTCAACAACAATTGGTCAAGGCAATATTATAGTAGAAATCAAGGATACGGGTGCGGGGATTTCAGATGATGCCCTACCGCATATTTTTGAGCGTTTCTTCCGTGAAGATAAAGCCCATACAACATCAGGAATTGGTTTAGGCTTGCCGATTGCACAAAGAATTATTAACCACCATCGGGGTAATATTCGGGTTGCTAGTAAATTAGATTTTGGTACAACTGTTCAAATTATCATCCCAATTCGCGCACAGTAATATATCAGTTTTTTAAAAATCTATGAACTTCATCACGCTCATGAGGGCTTAAATTATACAAATTGAGTAACAAACCCTTTGCCGCTGCATATTGGAGTTTATGACGAGAGTCCTCAAAATGAAAGACATTACGCAACATAGACATCGCATCAGGTCCACCGATTTCTGCCACAATATCTAAGATCGCAACACCCTGAGCATCTGTAACCCCCGCGTAAAATTCATCTACCAGCGGATGGATTGCATCTTCATCTAACGCAATTATAGTATCATGGGCAGATTTCCGAACTTCTATATCATCATCAACTAAGTGACGAACAAGCAAAGCATAATTGAGTTTTGACATGAACACCTCGCAATACAAAAAGGGCACATTCTCTGTACCCTTATTATAATCAAAATCCGAATGTCAACTTTAGCTTTAGCTACGCGTCCAAATATTGCGGAAAACTGGATTTTCATTAGATTGAAGATGGTCGAGGAAATTCACTAACAAAAATCCAAATACGAGTAAGGCAATCGCGATCAAAAATTCGGCAGAAGCAAACTCAGGTAAGATGTTCTGTTCAGCCAAGCAACGGACATCACCATGGCGGTCAAGGTCACTAGCCAGACATTCTTTCCAAGGATAAATCTTCCATAATGACCCTGCCATAAACCCGACCAACAAAGCAACGGTTGCATCATAATAGCGTGTCAATAGATAACTCAAAATACGCGAAAAAGCGATAATACCAACAATTGCACCCAATCCAACAATAATCACAGGTGGTAAATCGCGTTCACTCACTGCTGTTAAAACATAATCATATTGCCCCATAATCAACAACATGAATGATCCAGAAATACCGGGTAGAATCATTGCCGTAATCGCAATCATTCCGCTAACAAATAAGATAGGGGCAGAATGTTCGCCTTCTGTCGGAACAACATTCACAATCACAAAGGCAACGATTGTCCCCAGAATAAACATCCCAATTGTCATCGGTGACCATTTGACTTTCACCCCGATTGAAACAATCGAAGCCAAAACTAAGCCAAAGAAAAATGCGAATAAGAAAATACGTCCTTGTGGATCATCCATTGTGCTACTCAGGAAGCCTGATAAGCTCACAACAGCAACAGCTAAACCTAAGCCCAATGCAATCAAAAATTTGAATGAAATATGCTCAAGCAGTTCTTTAATTTTAAATCCTAAACCGAGTCGAATCGCGTCAACATTAAAGGATTTAATGGCATCAATGAGTGTCTCATAAACCCCTAAAATAAATGCCATCGTTCCACCACTTACACCGGGAACAATATCCGATGCCCCCATTGCAAAGCCTGTTAGGAATAGGCGTAAGTATTCCATCGGGGTTTGTGGATTTGATAAATCAGTTTGTGTGTTTTTCTCTTTTTCAGTCAAAATCATTACTCCATTTACATCATGCAATACGGCGAAATATCATGCACGATGAAACATAGGAGGTCAATCCCAAACGTGCTACAATCACCCTAAAATTAATTATTTCATGATAAGGGGCAAACGACAATGCCGACAGTGATTATTGTGCATGGTGGTGCAGCAACATGGAATCCAAAATTTGATAAAGAAGCGAAACAGGGTGTACACCGTGCTACGAAATTAGGATGGGACGTACTCCAAGACGATGGTTTAGCAATCGATGCTGTCGAAAAAGCTGTAAATTATCTGGAAGACCATCCAATGTATGATGCAGGTGTAGGTAGTCACCTCAATACAAAAGGTGAAGTCGAGATGGATGCGATTATCATTGATGCCAATAAAAATAATTATGGTGCAGTCGCTGGCGTTAAAACCGTACAACACCCCATTTCTCTTGCACGTCGAGTCCTAGAAGACACTGATCATTGTTTCTTTGTGGGTCAGGGTGCGGATGACCTTGCGCGTCATTTAGGTTTCCCCTACATGCCAAATATCGAATTTATCACCGATACTGAACTCATGAGTTTTCGTAAACATAAAGTCGAAGAATCAGGCGCAACAGGAACAGTCGGCGCAGTCGCATTAGATAATCATGGTAATTTAGCAGTCGCGACATCCACAGGGGGTATCCGTAACAAAATCCCTGGGCGTGTCGGTGATACCCCATTATTTGGTGCGGGTGGCTATACAGACATCAATCTTGGAGGTGTCAGTTCAACAGGTGTCGGTGAGCAAATCATGCGCTATATGCTGGGACATTATGCGGTTCATCAGATGGATAGTGGGATTGATGCACAAACAGCCGCCACACGTACTGGTGAATTTATCAAAACCAAATTTGATAATCCTCAAGTCGGTCTCATTATGGTCGATATGCAAGGGAATATAGGTGCAATGCACACAACCCAAGCGATGCCAATTGGATGGGTTGATAAAGATGGAAATATCCATTCCAGTATGGGTGGTGGTATTAAGGGGTTAGGGTAAGTTATATGCCAAAAGTAGAGACATCACGCGGAATATTCTGGGTTGCTGACCAACGCCACAGTAAAGATCATACCGCATCGATTGTCATACATGGTGCAGGTGGCTCGCATCTCAGCTTCCCAAAAGAACTCAGAAAATCAAGAATCGCAAATCCCATTTTTATTGATTTAAACGGGCATGGTTTAAGCAAAGGGCAGGGTCATACTTCCATAAGCGATTATGCTGAAGATATTATATCAATTATGGATGCTCTCACTATTGATAAGACAATCCTGATTGGGCATAGTATGGGAGGAGCAATTTCTCAGTGGCTGGCTCTGGACTATCCACAAAGGTTTCATGGGCTAGTTTTGATTGGGACGAGTGCCAAATTTGCAGTTAATGCTCAGATATTAAATGGTATTGTCAGCCACCCAGATGAGACAATCACCCTGCTCAATAAATGGATGTGGTCAAAGTCTGTACCCGATGTTTTTCGGGAAAAGTCCGCAGAAATGATGCAACAGCTCGACCCGCAAATCATTCAAAGAGATTATATCGCCGCTAATGAATTCGATGTGAGCCATCGTCTGAATGAAATTCATGTGCCAACGCTGGTCATTGCAGGTGAACAAGACAAAATGGCAGACCCTGATCTAAGCCAACAATTAGCTGAAGGAATAACGAATGCAAAGCTAGAGATAATTTCAGGCGCAGGGCATATGATGCACCTTGAACAACCTGAAGCCATCACACAATTAATTGAAAACTGGCTCACAAGCCTAATTTAAAAGAGCACACACGATTGTACGCCCTTGTTTTCAACTATTGTTGGGGGTCTTGTATCTCTCGGAAAGGTTTCCCAAACACACGCTCATGGAATCCTGAAAATTGATCCCACTCCAAAGTGTGAATAAAATAAGGTTCATTCTGCAAAAGAATTTCAGTCCGCGATTCAATCTCTTCGGTAAAGGTCGGGTTACTATCAGGCAAGATTGCTTTTTGTTGGGTCAACATCCCCATGTAATGAATCTGCATCCGTGCATTACTGCTGTCTAAGTTTGTTCCCACCCTAAATGCAGAATCAGATATGAGGAAAGCCTGTTCATCTTGAGACCGCGCCCCTTCTTCCATAAAACCAATGCCAACTGCATGAGCCGTTGCGCTGGTATAGTTGGAGGTATAGAATGACATCCCCACTAACCCAAGTACAACTGCCCCTAATATGCCAAGAGGGTATTGGATTTTAACGCGCCAATTATCATATAGTGTCCAAAGCACCAACATAAACACAACCATCACAACACCTGTCAGTGATAACTGAAAGAATGTCGAGAAAACACCTGATTCAGGTACAGCCTGTATTGCTAACGTGTTATCAAATGTACTCCCAGCGCCATTAGCAATAGTTGATTTTATAAACCACATCACAAACCAAACCGCAGGTGTTATACCTGCAATCACCCAGTTCATACGATGTTGTACATTGGTCATCAGGTAAGAACCTACATAGCCCACAAACACCAGTAAACCAATAAAAAATGGGATCCGTTCAATTCCGATTTTATGGTTATAGATACTACTACTGACAGTCGTGCCAAAGCCATAGAAAATCATAATCCCTGTAGCGAATACAGCCACCTGCCAATCAATTGGGCGAGCATCGTGAATCACATCAGCATCTTCATTTTCGTTGGTTGCGAATTTGAGTTTATAATAATGACCGAGGAATAAGCCAGCTAATGCCCAAAACATTGGCTCACTGGCAGCTTGTACAAAGGCAAATTGTATATCCACCCAGCGTAAGATAATCACACCGAGAAGCCCAGCCAATAGAATTTGACGGTCCGAAATATGTGCTGTCAAAGTCGGGGCTATATCGACATTCAGTCCAGTTTTGTCTTTTTCATAATCGGATTTGCGGTAGGCTTGCCCAGCAATCCACACGAAGTTCCCTGCCAAGACACCAAGAGACACGCCAATCGGTACAACATTGAGGAAGTCTGCGCCGGGGAATAGAGAAGGCGTGACCAATGTTCCCAATAGACCAAACATTGTCACCACCATCAACCAGCGGAATAAATCACCTCGTATCAAACGTAGTTGCTGAAGTGTCATAGCAATCGCACCCAGATACATCAGCACATACGCCAACATCCCGGGGTAACCTGTCATAACAATGTAATCAAAAATATGATTATGATAACTACCGACAAATTGGTTTTTATGTGTAGTTGCCCCAAAGCGTCCCTGTGTCTGTGGAATCACACTCAAACCATAACCAATGGCAGGGCGCAAAGAAGCAAGCGGATCTGGTGTGCCATCAGCAAAATAGAAGGGTTCGCTTTGTTGGCTCAATACAGAGACAGCCCCACCCCATAATTCTTGGCGACGGCTATCGCCCAGGCTGAGAATACGAACAGCACTTTTTAATTCAGGAGGGGCAAGATTACTCATTGTCACATAAGCTACTCCAAGGATAATCACCGCACCCGAAAACATAATCAGCAACTGTCGTTGACGTGCCAGCACCAACATAATCCCAACCGATGTTACACCACCAATAGCATATGATAGTAAGGCTGCGCGGCTACCTACTGCCAAGATCGTAAATGTCATCAGGACAAGCATCAATAAGACGAGAAGTAGATATGCCCAATCTTTCCAAGTCCAGCCATAGCGAACATCTTTAACCCGTTGATAGATTGTCAAGCAAATGACAGGAATCGGTAATAGAAGAGGGGCAAATAGAAGCTGTGGTAACAATATCCAATTCCACTCACCCGTTGCTTTACGGATTCGTATAAACAACAGAACCACTAACATCAACATCGACATCACAAGCCATGACGATAGGTAATTGGGATTACCTGTGGTTGACCCCGGACGGAATAAGCCTTGGATAAATTGCGCCCACAAGACAGATAAGCACAAAGGTGCAGAAATCGTAATAATAATCGGCGTGAGTAAGGGCGTGAGGCGTTCTGCGGCGACAACAGCTTGACTAAATATAAGGAGGTAAATCAAGAGCGTCTGTAAACCACTGAGGCGTTCTGCCTCACCAAACCAACTACGGATGGGGCTAAACCCTAATAGCGTTGCGATTGATGATGTAAAAACAATACCAATCACACCAATCACAAGTGGATTCAGTAGATATTGTTTCCACGGAATATCACGATTTTTGAATAAACGTGTGAGGTGTGAGGCAAGAATAATGCCACCAAATATTGGGATAAGTGCCGTTTTCTCTGTCTCAAATCCCTCAAAGCGAATTTCTGAGAATGCTAAAATCGTAAATAATGCCACAATTAATGCTGCATCCGCCAAGCGTTCAATCAGCAGTGGACGTTCAGTGGATATAGCTTGGACAGGGTTTTGGTCGCGGAGTTTTCCACGCTTTTCTTTACGTCTCGATTTTGCCATACAACACCTTTAAAACATCAATTTTCTAACAGTAAATCATCTTCATTCAAAGTCATTATAGCAAAACCAAAAACTCAGTCTAGCGGATTACGGAAATCATAAACACCCTCATAAATACCCCAACGCACTCCAGTATCACTGACAAGGACATCACCTTCTCGCTGAATCGAAGTCTGTGATTGAGGGCATTTGAAAATTTCAAGTGGGTTATCTTGCCCTAGCGACACTTGGTTTTCACCCTTTGCCGTAAGTTCAAGGTTGAGGAAAACACTCGGTGACATCATCGCGCCTGTTTTTTGTAGAACACTATCGAAGCCTGCTAATACAGAAGTCGGCACAGTTCGCTTCAATGCACCTAAGCGAAACCATGACACTGGAATAATATCGTGAATCTCAAATCCTGTTTGCTTGACTTGCCCCTGCATATACTCAGGATGAAAATTGAAGTTCAACTCAACAAATTCAACAGGCTCTTGTGTATACGGACTCCAACCATTACGCCCAAGTAAATGACGCAACATCGCTTTCAGATTCCGTTTATTCGCAAATTCGAGAATAAATTTAGCTTGTGGTGCAAGAATATCACCAATCTGTCCCATGACTTCTGGAACATTTTCAAAGTGGTGAATCACGCGAATCATTGTTGCGCCATCAAATACACCCAATTGGAACGGCATCTTATACGCATCTGCGGCTACATATAAATAGCCATCATCGCCCAACTGTTGACGCGCATATTGTAATTGTTCTAGTGAGTAATCGAGCAGAACAACCTGCTCATACATCTTATATTCATTAGTGATACGACCAAAACCAGCGCCAATTTCAATTAAACGCTTTCCACTGTTTGGTAAGAGTTGGGCAAGCACTTGACGCTCTACAGTATCCTCATAGTTGCGTCCTTGCCCTTCCCAAAAGTCTTGCCGATAGGTCGAATCTCCATAATCACAGATGCGCGGTTGTTCCGTCATGATTGCTCCTTAGCTTAGGGTCTTGATGTAGGGGTCGGGATAATACCAGATGACGTGGGTTGTGCGCCACCAACAGCTTGTGATGTTACGTCTCCCCCTGTGTCGGCAGAGGGTTCAGGCGTTATTTCCTGAGCAACCAATGCACCCATTATGCCCGCACCATTCCAAGTAGCTGGATTAACACTTGTATTCAGCATATTCGTTTCAGCATTCTCATTCACTGTTTTTGGCGTTTGGTCATTCACATAGTAATCATCACGATCATCCAGCAAGGCATCTAATGCAGGAATACCGCCAAGAGGAATAATGCCTGTTTGAGTCGGTATATTTTCGGCAGGTGCAGGGGAATTAGCTAAATCATAATTTTCACCAGCCGTCACACTATACCCATACCAATCCACATATGGCTGTTCATTCACGCCACCGCTACCATCTATTGCCAGTAGATTGAGAGGTTGACCATCTAATATACGCTGTATCATGCCACCAGCTTGATTAAAGTCACTCGGCAAATTATGTAAACCAATTGCAAGTGGTTCAAATAGCAGTTTCAGGGTATTGATCGGATCAGTTAATTGAGTTTCATCTATTGGGATAACTGCCCGTACATCTAATGACACTGGAATATCAGTCTGTAGACCTACTTCTAAATCAAGGCTAACAGGCAAAGTTGTGCCAGCAGGTAAAGTAATATTGACAGTCGCATTACGTAGTGTTAAATCTGGACTTTGAATAAAAGCATTATTAATCGCCAATGGCACATCACGCGTCAGAGTCACCAGTGTCTCACCAGCAATCGGTGGAACAGGTTGACCATTATATTCAGTGACTGTACTCAGAATCGTATTTTGATTGATAGGCACTTGCAAATCAACAAATAGCGAATCGCGTACTGGAATCGTCCAATCAATGGTTGCTTTATCTAAGCCAACCGCTGTTCGATGCAAGCCTTGTACCAAAGGGTCAGCGACATTATTCTTGATTTCAAAAATAAAGATACCTAAGGCAACTAAAACAACAATCAAAACGATATTAACAATAAAGGAAAAAATTACCATAAATCGCCATATCAACTTACCTAATGCTCTGAGCATAATTGGACTCCCGTCGCGCACATCATCTGCTATTAGTCATAGTCTCATTCACTATACCGTGATGAAACCATCACGACAAGCGTACAAACCCATTATAAACCGAAGTTTGCTCAATAGGAATAAAAATAGGGCACAACTATGTGTACCCTATCGAAAAATCTATTGAGACTGATTATGCTAAGCCAGCTTCAGCCTTTAATGTCTCTGCTTTATCAGTGCGTTCCCATGGAACATTTACATCTTCACGACCAAAGTGACCATAAGCTGCCACTTGTTTAAAGATTGGGCGACGTAAATCGAGATCACGGATAATGGCTGCAGGACGCATATCGAAGTGTTTACGAATCAATCTTTCAATTTCTTCATCAGACACTTTACCTGTTCCGAAAGTTTCGACAGCAAGTGATGTCGGTTCAGCGACACCAATTGCATAAGAAAGTTGAAGTTCAAAACGGCTAGCCAAACCAGCAGCAACAACATTTTTGGAGATATAACGTGCCATATAAGCCGCGCTACGATCAACCTTTGTACCATCTTTACCAGAGAACGCACCACCACCATGACGAGCAACACCGCCATAAGTATCAACGATGATTTTACGACCTGTCAAACCTGCATCACCCAAAGGACCGCCTGTTACAAAACGTCCTGTTGGATTAATGAAGAAGCGTGTTTTATCGTCAATCAGTTCACTTGGAACAACATCAAGGATAATGTGTTCAATCACTTGTTTACGAATATCTGCTTGACTAATCTCAGGTGCATGTTGTGTTGAAATCACAACGGTATCAACGCGCTGTGGAATACCATGAGCATATTCAACCGTCACTTGGCTTTTAGCATCAGGACGTAACCACGGCAATTCTTCACTCTTACGCGCTTCTGCCAAACGACGTACCAAGTTATGGGATAAGGATACAGTCAATGGCATCAATTCAGGAGTTTCATCACAAGCAAAACCAATCATCATGCCTTGGTCGCCTGCACCGATTGCATCAATTTCTTCGTCACTCATTGAGCCTTCACGGGCTTCAAGAGCTTTATCAACACCTTGAGCAATATCCGCTGACTGCTCTTTAATGGAAACCATCACCCCACAAGTTTCTGCATCGAAGCCATATTTCGCACGGGTATAGCCAATATCAGTGATGGTCGCGCGGACGATCTTTTCAATATCAACATATGCGCTGGTGGTAATTTCACCAATGACAACGATTAAACCTGTAGATGTCGCTGTTTCACATGCGACACGTGCCATTGGATCTTGTTCGAGAATTGCATCCAAAATCGCATCGCTAATCTGGTCGCACATTTTATCGGGGTGTCCCTCAGATACAGATTCTGAGGTGAAGAAATACTGTGGTGCTGTCATGAATGTAGTAGACATATCAGTCCTTTCTATAGATAACAAAAAAACGCCTTGCTGGGCAGAGGGCGTGGATGTGCATTACATTATGGTAAAGTAACGCTCATCTGCCAGAGTTCTACCTCTGTCGGAATTAGCACCGTCCCAACGCTTTGGGGGTTGCCGCGAGTTCTTTGAGCCGTATCTCTCACTCGCTCTTGATGAGTGCTGTATCAAAAAATCAAATTACAGCGCAAACGACTATAACACAGATTCAAAATGCTATACAAGGGTAAAATAATAAATATCACCTCACCCTCTACAATTACCCATTGTCCTCGTGTTCAAAATCAGGTAAATCACGCTCCACATTGCGAATTGCAGGAATCAGATAGCCACTCATACTAATCAGCATTCCACCAACCGCAGTGAACATGAACATCACCGACATGCCAGCCCCTTCACCTGTCCCAATCAATCCACCCAAAATCGGTGCAAGTGACCCATCAGGCATCATCGCAGGTTCAAATATGCGACTCGCCAGTAGACCCCCTAGCAAAAATCCAATCGGGCGAACAGCCATTGTAAACATATTACGGAAGGCAAAGACACGCCCTTGTAAAGCAGGGTCAACTTTCTTTTGCCACAGTGCATGATATGCCCCATCAATAAATGGAATAAATATCGAGGCACTGAAAGCGGCGATCACCCAATCTCCTGTATTCTTACCTAATGCGAAGAGCATATCCGCAATCAAGAAAGACAGCCCTGCTCCCAACAAGAATCCATGAATGAGCTTCTTCGGTCCACCCCATATGCTGAGAATCAGCCCACCGACCACACCTGCCAACCCCAGTGCAGATTGTACCGTTGCCAGCGCAATTTCATCCCCACCCGTCCGAGCCAGAATCATCGCAGGCAAAATCGAGAAATACGTCAAAGATGCAAAAAATCCAATTCCAACAAAAATAACCATCACACCCAATAAGCCCTTTCTTGCAAATACATAACGAGCGCCAAGTGTGAGAGACTGCCAACGGCTTAGTTTATCTGCCCTTTCTTTTTGTTTTGGATGTGGAATATGAATAAAGAGCAGTGTTCCAACTGCAAATAAGAAGGTCACAATATCCAGAATCAACACACCTTCGATACCAATAAAGCCAAGTAGCGCACCTGCCAAAAACGGAGCAATCACCTCAGCACCATATTGAGCAAAAGAGACCAACCCTGATGCACGGGTGTAATGTTTCTTGGGTATCAACATCGTTGTTGCCGCAGAATATGCAGGGACTTGCAGGGCTTCTAATGCGCCAGAAATTGCTTGCGACACAAACAAGTGCCATATTTCGAGTTGTCCTGCTGACAATAAGATAAACAGTGCAATTGTTGAAACGCCAGAAATGGTATCTGCAATCACCATAATCCACTTGCGATCGTAACGGTCTATCCATACACCAGCGAATAAGCTCATCAGAACATAAGCAAAATAAGAGAAAAATCCCAGCAATGCTAAATCAAGTACATCGCCTGTCTCTAAAAATATCCAGATAATCAATGCAAAACGGGTCATTGCCGACCCAATCAATGATACAAATTGTCCTAACCAGACAATCAGAAATATACGTAATTCTTGGAATATATCCAACTTTGATAACATGTGTTGCTCCTTAACAGGTAATAAAAAAGCCGTAGAAAATGTGTCTACGGCTTTGGAAATTTATAATCTTACTAAGCTACTAATCGATGACACGCCTATCTTCTCTATGGGGAGCAACATCCATCATAAGAATAAAAACTGGCAAAAGTGTCATAGAATTTTCTTCGATTTATATAATCTCAATACGAGAACAGAATATCACATTTTCGGATTTATGGAAACAGAAAACGCGCCCAAGTTGAGCGCGCTGTCTATTTTTATTGAGTTTTCGTGGTATGGATTAGTGTTTGCTAGAGCGTTGAATGTGCATCATGAATTCATTGCGGACATCACGGTCTGTTTTGAAGTCACCGAGCATGGTACTAGTCGTCATGCCTGAGTCGTGTTTCTTGACACCACGAATCATTGAACACATATGTTGTCCACTCATCACCACCGCGACACCTTGAGGCTCTAATACCTCGTCGATAAATTCAGCGATTTGACGTGTTAAACGTTCTTGAACTTGCAAGCGACGTGAAAACATATCAACAATGCGTGGAATTTTACTCAAGCCAACAACCTTTTTCCCTGGGATATACGCCACATGTGCATGTCCCATAAACGGAAGCATATGATGTTCACACAAGCTATAATATTCAATATCAGTTACAATGACCATATCATCATATTCAACATCAAACACCGCATTATTAATGAGTTTTTGAGGGTCAGTTGTATAGCCACTAACCAGTTCTGCATATGCTTTTGCCACACGTTTTGGCGTGTCATGTAAGCCTTCGCGGGATGGGTCTTCACCAATTGCGTGTAGTAAATCTGTAACTGATTGCTTTGCCGCTTCAATATCAACGGGCTTGAAGTCTAGTTCAAATTTATGAAGTAATTCAGGTGATTCTAATTTAACCTGAAGATCTTCTGCAACGGTATCCAATTGCGATTCATGACCTGCTGGCAAATCGGTGGCAAATTCGGTCACAATAATACGCCCATTTTGGGTGCTGTATTCTCGATTGTTTCCATTGCCATTTCCATTTATACCGTTAGCAGCCAATCTGTTTCCATTGTCCGTCATAAGATTATCCTTTAATAGTGCCTCCATGGCACAATAATTTTGTTATGTATGTATCTACGTATCCTTAATTATATTAAGTTAGATAAATACGTCCTTAACTTAAGATGATTGGAACATTTTAATCCTTACGAAAAATGAGCTATATTTACAAGTTTTATGCACCATCACTCATCCAAAACTAATGTTCTAGTATTTTAAGAACAGTTTAAGGCATAAACTCGCAAGCTGCAATAAGATAAACATTAATCATCACCTTAACTTATTAAATTTTAACGTTCTCATAAATATATAATTTTGAGAAAGCAAGAATTTCCTAAACCTTGATGTGAGTATATGGTAGTTTTATTACAGTGATTTGACGCTAAGCGCACATTAAGGGAGAAATTTTATGGATGAAATTAATTTAGGGGCGTTTTTAGCATTTGTTATTGTGACCACATTTACACCCGGTCCGAATAATATTAGTAGTTCCAGCATGGGTATTTTATATGGCTACAAACAATCTTTGCGATATATTGCTGGGATTGTGGTTGGCTTCTTCTTTATTATGTTAATTGCTGGAGTTATCTCGCAAACACTGTATGCAATTTTCCCGTCATTAGAAACCATCATGCGCTTAATCGGAGCAACATATATTTTATGGTTAGCCTATAAAACACTCAAGTCCAGTTATCAGTTTGATGATACAAGCACAACACCCGTACTGGGTTTTATCAATGGTCTAATGTTACAAGCCCTGAATCCAAAAGCGTGGATATATGCCCTGACCTTATACACTACTTTTTTAGCATCGATTACGAACAATATCATTTTCCTCATCATCTCAGCATTATTTCTAGCAATTATGGCATTTTGCGCAACATCAACATGGGCGATTTCTGGCGCATTGATTAAACACTATCTGAGTAATGTCAAAATCCAGAGAGCAATCAACACTCTACTCGCAATATTACTTGTCTACACAGCAATTGATTTATCAGGCATACTACATTAAATAGTCTGAAATAACCCAACTAAAAGAGAACACAATATGGACATCATCGAAATTAATAATCTACGACTACGCACACAAATCGGCTTTAGCGCACATGAACTTAATGAACAACAAGAGGTTGTACTTAGTCTGCGATTAGGAACAAATAAAATTCATGCTGGCGAGACGGATATTCCTGATGATGCTTATAACTATAAAACTGTCACAAAAGCAATTATCCGCCATGTTGAAAAATCAGAGTATTTCTTAGTTGAAAAACTAGCTGAAGAAATTGCTCGTCTTTGCATCGTTGACCATCATGCCCCTTATGTACAAGTTCGCTTGCATAAACCAGGAGCATTGCGCCATGCCGATTCTGTTGGTGTGCGTATTGAGCGTCGCCCAGAAGATTATCAACAAACTGTCATTTATATATCTTTAGGCTCAAATATCAATCCAGAAGAAAATCTTGTTAAAGCTGTTCATCTCCTACGAAACTATACAACCGTCTTGGCACTCTCCGCTGTCTATCGTACAGCACCAAAGGGCTATACGGAGCAATCTCATTTTCTAAATATGGCTGTTAAAGTCCATACCTATCGCAGTCCAGTTGACTTCAAAACACAGGTGATTGACCGCATAGAATCTGAATTAAAACGGGTGCGCGACCCCAACAATAAAAACGCGCCGCGTACCATCGACCTTGATATTTCCCTATGGAAAGATGAGCAACTCGACTATGGGGATAAACCGTGGATCATACCTGATAAAGATATTGTTCGCTGGGCGCATGTTGCCGTTCCTCTCGCAGATTTAGCACCTGATTATATACACCCAACAGAGCAAACGACACTTGCAAATATCGCTCAAGGGCTTGATACATCAGACATTACACTTGTTGAGCTAAATTTCGATTGAGGATTTTTATATATCAGCCTGTATCTATGCCAACAGCTTGTCTTGATTAGCCCTAACCACATGCAACGGGATACGGTAAAATAACGCCGTTTTGTAAACTACCGATTGTACGCTATCTTAGGAGCGATACATGGCGATACTCAATTTAATTACACTGTCCGAGCCACGGTCAACAGCAACAGAAGCCTACCGAACATTACGTACGAACTTGATGTTTAGCAGTGTCGAAAATCCAATTCATACATTACTTGTTACATCACCTGCTAAAGACGATAAAAAAAGCATCACCCTTGCCAACCTTGCCGTTACTTTTGCACAAGGTGGTTATAAAACCATTATTGTAGATGCCGACCTCCGTCAACCCAAACAGCACGACATATGGGGCATTAGCAATACCAGTGGTCTAAGCAATATGATGGTGGACGATACAGCCATTAGTAACCCACCCTTGCAGAATACCGACATCGAAAATCTTCAAATCCTAGCATCTGGTGAACTTCCACCCAACCCTGCTGACTTATTAAGTGGAAAACGGATGGACGAAATTATTGGTGTGCTCAAAGCACGTGCTGATTACATTATCTTCGATAGCCCACCAGTCCTTGCAGCTACTGATGCAACATTGCTTGGTATTAAACTAGATGGTGCATTATTAGCAATTCGCGCAGGTGATACACGACGTGACCATACAGCCCAAGCACGCGAAGCACTAGAACGTGTTCATGTTCGGGTTGTCGGAGCAGTACTCACAAACGCACCTCATGAAAATAAGATTTCCTACTAAGGATAGGGTGTCATGCAAACACAATCACAGCAATTTGAGGTCACTATAAAAAAAGTATTACCCTACCTCACTTATTTACCTGATGACTATGCGACATCGGATAAATCATATCCTTTGATTTTGTTTTTGCATGGTATGGGAGAACGTGGGGATGACCTTGAAACAATTAAAACCGAAGGTTTAACCAAAAAACTAGAATCAGGTGATGATCTTCCATTTATTGTGATTGCACCACAATGTCCGCTTAATACAAAATGGGAAGTCCATCTCGATGTGTTACGCTTGCTCATCGATGAAATATGCAACACCCATCGCGTAGACACATCCCTTATTTACTGCACAGGGTTGAGTATGGGCGGTAGTGGTACATGGTCTTTAGCAACAACATATCCATATTTATTCGCCGCCATACTACCGATTTGTGGACGTGAGCGTAATGAACTGGACTTTCCAGAGCGATTAAAAAAGATTGTTCACTTACCTGTATGGTGTTTTCATGGTGACGCGGATCCAGTTGTTCCACTCGAATCTTCTATCTATTTGACCGAGAACTTAAAAGCCTACGGTGGACATCCAATACTCACTATTTATGAAGGTGTTGAGCATGATTCATGGACACAAACATATGCCAACCCTGAAATCTATACTTGGCTTCTCAGCCATCAGCGTGATGTTGAAAAATAAGCTAAGGTCTCGCAAAATAAAAATTAATTCAGAAACAGGAGACAAAACTGCATGAAAGGACTCATCCTAAGTGGTGGAAAAGGAACACGACTCTACCCCCTAACCTATACCCGTGCAAAACAACTCATCCCTGTCGCAAACAAACCTGTTCTTGTGCGTGTCATTGAATCTATCAAAGAAGCAGGTGTTACTGAAATTGGCATTGTGGTTGGACAAACTGCCCCAGAAATAGAAGAAGCACTGGGCGATGGTGCAGAATGGGGTGTCAAGCTCACCTATATTCCACAAGATAGCCCTGATGGTCTCGCTCATGCGGTCAAAATTTCGCGTGATTTTTTGCAAGATGACTCATTTGTGATGTTTCTCGGTGACAATGTGATTGAAGGCGGTATCAGTAAACTCATCCGTGATTTTGCTGATAATGAGTGGAACAGTCAGATTGTACTCAAAGAAGTAGAAAATCCTTCAGCATACGGGGTGGCTCAATTACGTCCTGACGGTAGCATCGAACAACTCATTGAAAAACCACCTGTTCCACCTAGTAATCTTGCACTTGTTGGTATTTACATGTTTGATAAACATATCTTTGAAGCCGTCACTGCTATAAAGCCATCAGCCCGTGGTGAGTATGAAATCACCGATGCTATTCAGTGGTTGATAGACAATAATTACACAGTCTTCCCACATGTTCACGCAGGTTGGTGGATTGATACAGGCAAACCAACCGACATGCTAGAAGCCAATAGCCATGTTCTTGAAGAAATTAAACCAACCATATCGGATACAGCTACGATTGATGACCAATCCACAGTCGATGCGCGTGTAACCATTCAAGATGGCGCAAAAATCATCAATAGTGTGGTACGCGGTCCAACTGTGATTGGGAAAAATACTGTTATAGAAAATAGTTACATCGGTCCATTTACCAGTGTGTATCATAATTGCGAAATCAATAATAGTGAGATTGAACGCTGTATTATCTTGGAAAACAGTCGAGTCATCGACATAGACAAAACCTTACGCGACAGTCTAATTGGACGTAATGCAACAGTCAGACGCAGTGATGACAAACCAACGGGGATTAAAATGAACCTCGGTGACTATGGAACATTGTGGGTTTAAAGCGACAACCATTATACGGAGAATAGAGACATAAACTATGGATAAAGATATTAAACTAATTGCCATCGACCTAGATGGAACACTGCTAGATAGTAAACATAAACTAAGTGAGCGCAACAAAAAAGCTGTCAAAAAAGCCATTGAGCAAGGTGTGCAAGTTATGCTTGCAACAGGTAAAACACGCTTTGCCGCTGAAGGACTCTTAGAAGAACTCGGTATCACCGCCCCCGGTGTATTTTCACAAGGCTTAATTATCTACAATGGTGATGGAACAGTTCGTACCAGCACCGTGATGGATAAAGCAATTCTACGTCGCATCATTACATTTGCTGAAGACCGTGGATTTGGGGTCTTGGCATACAGTGGTAATCGCATTTTGACACGCCGTGCGGATGAAGTCGCTGAAAAAATTGCAGAGTATGGTGAACCTGTGGCAGAGTCTGTTGGCGCATTAAGCAACATCCTTGACGCAACAGAAATCAATAAAGTCATCTTATATGGTCAAGAGAGTAAAATAGCTGCGCTACGTTGGCAACTGAGCAAACAGCTTGACGGTCAAATTCATCTTACTCGCGCTGCTGTAACAGGTATTTTAGAAGTCTTGCCTGCCAATACATCTAAAGGCAAAGCCGTTATGCGGGTCATGAAAGATTTAAACATCCCACCAGAAAATACAATGGCAATCGGCGATGGCGAAAATGACATCGAAATGCTAGAAGCTGTTGGGACTGCGGTGGCGATGGGTAATGCAACCCAAAAGCTAAAAGATATTGCAGACCAAGTTGTCGGTAGTAATGATGCCGATGGTGTTGCCCAAGCTATTGAGATGTTTGTCATCGGGTCAACAGAAGACGAAAAACCGAGTGCAAAAATAACTGACGCAAAAGCCGGTGATGCGAAAGCTAAAGAAAGCAAAAAAGATGAGCCAGCAAAAACCGAAAAAAGCGAGGAGACATCAGAATGAAAAATATCCTTGTAACAGGTGGAGCAGGCTTTATTGGTAGCGCATTTGTACGCCATATGGTCAAAGCATATCCTGATTATAATATTATCTGCTATGACAAGCTCACCTATGCAGGCAATATGGATAACTTGCTGGATGTCAGCGACGAAGAAAATTACCGTTTTGAGCGTGGTGATATTGCAGACCGTGGTCGTGTGCAAGCCATCTTAAGCGAACACAGCATTGATACAATTGTCAACTTCGCTGCAGAAAGCCATGTTGACCGCAGCATCCTTGACCCTGATGCCTTCATTCATACAGATGTTGTCGGTGTCTATATTTTGCTAGACGAAGGGCGCAAACATGGTATTGGACGTTTCTGCCATGTCTCGACTGATGAAGTGTATGGTGATATTGAAGATGGCTTATCCCTAGAAGATGATCGATTCTTGCCTAATAGTCCATATGCTGCGAGTAAAGCAGGGGGCGAATTGATGCTCCGTGCGTATCGTGTCACCTACGGGATGGATGTTGTCATCACACGCGGAAGCAATACCTATGGACCTTATCAATATCCAGAAAAGCTGATTCCATTTTTCACGACAGAAGCCATTGATGACAAACCACTCCCACTTTATGGTGATGGAAAGCAAGTTCGTGATTGGCTTTATGTCGATGACCATGCACGCGGTGTTGATGTTGTCTTACATAAAGGGGAGTCGGGAGAAGCCTATAACCTCGCTGGCGAAAATCAACGCTTCAATATTGATGTCACTAAGCGGATTCTCAGTATCCTCAATAAACCTGAATCTCTTGTCAAGCATGTTCCAGACCGTGAGGGGCATGATCGTCGCTATGCGATGACTGCTGAAAAAGTCCGTAAACTCGGTTGGGAACGTCAATATGATTTTGATGGTGGCATTGAAGCAACTGTGGATTGGTACAGAAATAACGAGTGGTGGTGGCGAAAAATCAAGACAGGCGAATATCTTGAATTTTATAAACAACAATATTCAGAACGTCTGAATCTAACAGAAGATTAATGCAAAGAGTGGATTTTTAGTCCACTCTCCAAACTTTTATTATGATAATAACTTTATGGAACGGTTGGCAATGGAATTAATCCACCACCTGTAGGGTCAAAAGGTCCTTCACAGTTAAATTTATAAGACTTTTTCTTAGTCTTTCCATTATCTTTGGTTGCCGTAACTTTGACTACATGCTTATCGCCAATAATGGACGGGTCATATTCTTCACCCTCAGCAAAGTTTTCGTACGCGTCAGCAGGCACAGGTTGGCTAATATATGTCACACCTTCATATATCAATTCGCCAGTTACAGTTACGATACCACCACCAAAGCCCGGAAGATTGATAGCATCACAATTCGCTGGTGCCCCACCTTTTTTATCTTTATCCGTAGCATCTTCGCTTGTTATTACAACTTTCTTGATATAACGATCAGGTATATCAGACAATGCAATTTCATAACGGTCAACCGCTGCTAAATACCATCCAATTTCCCAAAAATAATTGGTAAGTGCCTCATCACCTGGGATTGTACATTTGCCTTCCATAGGTCCACCTGCATTGCACCAATTCATTTCAGGTGATGATTCATCTTGTGCAAAATTAGGTAAAGTAAATAAGATTAATAACATAGCTACAACACAATAACGCATTTGACACCTCTTAGATAATATATCTCTTTATAGTAATATTACCTAATATATACAATTATGCTTAATAAAGATGCTGTATATTACGATCCTTACAAAACAACAACATTAATTATTAGTTTAATTTTGGTATGGATTTCTCATATAACCAAGCATTAAAGAACTCAGTTAAATCCTCGTCAGCAAACTCACTAGCCATAAGGACAAAATCCTCAATCGTTGCATGACCATTCTGAAATGTTTGATAGTAATTACGAATCAAGCTAAAAAATAACTCATCTCCCATTCGTAATCGCAAAGCATGGAGTGTCAATGCGCCTTTAAAATAGACCGCCCCATGAAACATCTTATTGGGTGTTGGATTACCAATTTGATTAGGAGATTGACTTAAAAAATCTGCATCACTCACAGTAGCATACCAGTCATCCAGAATCTGTTCCATCACTCCAGACCCATATTTTTCATTCGCCCATAATAAAGATAAATAGGATGCAAAGCCTTCATTCAGCCAAATATCTTGCCACCGTGCAGGACTAACACTATCCCCAAACCATTGATGCACCAGTTCATGTGCCAGCGTGACATGTGTCCGTCCAGTATCATCAAGGATGTCAGTACCAAATGTTGATAAAGTTTGAGTCTCTAAAGCAAAAGGCAACTCATAATCTGATACAACACTACCGTAAACCTCAAATGGATAATCACCGATGATACCTTCATAAAAAGTCAACATAGCCGCTGTCTCAGAAAAGATAAAGCTGGCAACATCTTGATACGCACGGGGGAAGTAATTACGAATCGGTATACCGCTTAGAGTTGACGATTCCTCAAGTACAAAATCCCCAATATGCACTGTCGTTAGATAACTCGCAGTGGGGTCTATTGCCTCAGATTTATAGATGAGAAAGCCATCATTTTCTACGACCTCGATTAACTGCCCAGAAGTCGCAACAACATAAGATTCTGGCACAGTAATATCAAAGCTATAGGTCGCCTTATCTTGGGGATGATCATTTGCTGGATACCATAAGGATGCACCACGCGGTTCACTGGTTACAAACGACCCATTCTCATGAAATATCCACCCTGCCGAGCCAATAAAATAATATCGCGTATCCAAACCTTCTCTTGGTGTTCCTGAATATGAAATCGCCAGAGAAAACAACTCACCTTCTGCAATCGTCTCAGGCGGAATCACTGTTAATTCAATCTCATCTCGTCGAAAATCTACAGGAATACGATTTATAGTTAAGTCGCTTATATCAAAGCCCCAAAAGTCCAAATTAAATTCATCCAGTTCCTGAGTGGCTTCAATCAATAAGACAACAGATGCCGTAAGCGTCTCGGATTCAAAATCAGGGATTATATCCAGATGATAATGTTGCACATCAATACCCGCATTCCCCAGTTCTGGGAAATAGGAATCCCCTAAAGACTCTTGCGAGGGGCTATTTTGTGCGATAACAGTAAAACTTAGTAAGGCTATCAATAGTAGACAAATCGTATATTTTCTCATGTCAAATCTCCAGTACAATGATTTTTCGATTGTAACAGATAAATGAGGTAGCTTTGCGAATAGAACGATACCAATCCACTCGTAAGCGAGGGTTATCAGGATGTGGCTGTGGACTTATCCTTATCAGTAATGTTGTGATATTAACAGTTATTTTTGCAATTATCATTCCATCACTACCTGCTATTGGGCTTCGTTTAGCAGGCTTTGAGGCAATACAAACAAATACCAGCCAAGCAACGACTGAGCCTATACCAGAGATTAATAATGTCCAAAGTGCTTCTCAAGTTATCATATCCGCAGGCAGTTATGGGCAACGCTCTATCAGTACATCATCGGCTTATACTATCCAAACAGGAATAGACGAAAATAGTAATTCAATCGCCCAAGTCACCATACCAGAGAACGGTATATCCATCTTATGTGGACAATATACGGATGTATGCACTGATTCAGGCAACGGACTACGCAATGTCAGTATTGACCTACAAACAGGTCAAGCTACCATTACAGGAGACGCATTTATCAGTAACCTCAACACATGGCAACCTATATCGGTTCTTGTATCTCTAACACCCGATAACAGAGTACAAGTCGAGGGGGTCAGTATCAATGGAACACTATTTGCTATTCCCGATAATGAAATTGGTAACCGCATCAGAAACATCCAAACAACCGCCAACCAAGCCATTAGCCAACTTGCGATTCAATCTAATGGAGATAGTTACCGTTTATCCGACATTGCAATCACAGAGACTCAACTGGTCGCAACCTTTCGCTAAAGGTACAATAGGTAAACTGATGATACCTCTCCGATATGTGTATAATCTATCGTCAGACTGTATATGAAAGTAGTTTTAAATATGAAAATTCTCATCACAGGTGCAAGCGGTAAGCTCGGTACACAACTCACAAATCAACTCATAGCACAAAACCATCAAGTTGTTGGTTCAGATATTGTGGGTGACAATGTCGAAAAATTAGACATTACGGATTATGCCGCTTGCCAGAAACTCATGCAGACCATCTCACCCGACATCGTTATTCACCCTGCCGCATGGACAGATGTAAACGGGTGCGCGCTTAACCCAAACAAAGCCATCTTAATTAACGGGATCGGCACACATAATATCGCAGTCACCTCAGCACAATTAGATATTCCGATGGTCTATGTTAGCTCAAATGAAGTATTTGATGGCAAGTTAAATCGCCCCTATACCGAGTTTGATATAACCAACCCGATTAATCCCTATGCCTATAGTAAATGGTATGGTGAACGTGCCGTCCAACAGGTCAACCCAAAGCACTATATTGTCCGAATAGCGTGGCTTTTTGCACATGGTGGCGGGAATTTTATCCAAGCCATCCTAAATGCTGTGCAAGCAGGAAAAGCATTACGGGTTGTCACTAACGAAGTCGCTAATCCCACCTATACCAATGATGTTGCAGTCGCTATCAGCCAACTGATAACAAGCCAGCGTTACGGAATTTATCACTTTGTTAATCAAGGTGCTGTATCTCGTTGGGGATTTGCACGCTATTTCCTTGATAAGGCAGGATACACAGATACACCTATCGAACCAATTAGCCGACACGAATGGCAACGTCCATCACTTCCCCCCGAATACACCCCCCTAGATAACATCGCTGGGAAAAGCATTGGGATTGAACTCCGTCCGTGGCAAGATGCTGTAGATGAGTTTTTGACAAAAGAAGGTTATGTATGAGCCAGCCTCTGTTTTCGGTTGTCATCCCAAATTGGAACGGGAAACATTTCTTACAACCCTGTCTGGATTCGCTCAAAGCGCAAACCCATCAATCTGTCGAAGTTATTATCGTCGATAATGCCTCATCGGATGGGTCACAAGACTACATCAAAGAGAACTATCCTGATGTCATCTTAGTTGAATTAGCCGAAAATCTAGGTTTTACAGGTGCATGTAATATCGGTATGGAGACCGCCACAGGTGACGTTATATCGTTGCTCAATAATGATACCGAGGTTGAACCAAACTGGATTGAAGAAATTTTAAGTGCATTTGAGCGTTATCCTGATGTGGGTATGATTGCCAGCAAGATGATCCTATTCAACCAACGTGACCATATTCATACAACAGGTGACTTTTTCACAGTCGATGGACGCGCAGGGAATCGTGGCGTATGGGAAAAAGACGAAGGACAATATGAAACAGAAGATTACGTATTTGGTGCATGTGGTGGTTCATCAGCTTATCGTCAGACGATGCTCGACAAAATTGGTTTACTCGATAATGACTATTTCTTCTTGCTCGAAGATGTAGACCTTGCATGGCGCGCCCAATTAGCAGGATATAAAGTTTTATATGTCCCTACAGCCATTGTCTATCATCACCTTTCAGCAACTGGTGGCGGTGTCACAGCAAGTTTTCATGATGGGCGCAATAGTATTTGGATTATTGTCAAAAATCTGCCTAGTAGTTTATGGCGTAAATATGGATGGATGATTGCAAAACGTCAATTTAAGATTATTTATGAGGCATTAAGAGCTTGGCGTGGCGAAGCAGCCCGTGCGCGATTACGGGGTATTCTAAAAGGAATCATCACTTTACCCAGTGCATTAGGGAAACGTAGGCAAATCCAAGCCATGAAAACCGTCAGTGACGACTATATAGACAGTATTCTCACCCATCCCGACGACTCACATACACCAAAAGCCGATAGTTGATAAACAAAACACAAGGTATTACACTGTACCCTCTAAGCTAAACTTTGCATTATGCAGATTTTATAATTTATATACATGGAGTATATCGTTTGAGTGAAGCATCAGCCCCATTTCTCAGTATCGTCATTCCAGCCCACAATGAAGAACAACGACTCCCACCCAGTCTCGTCAAGATTGATGTCTTTCTACAAAAGCAAGACTATTCTGCTGAAGTCATTATTGTGGAAAATGGTAGTAAAGACCGTACTTACGAAGTCGCCCAAGAATATGCTCAAAAATATCCTTATCTTCGTGTGATTCAATCCCCAGATAATATGCGTGGCAAAGGCTTAGCGGTCAAGCAAGGTATGTTGGCGGCAAAAGGGGAATGGCGCTTTATTTGTGATGCGGACTTATCAATGGAAATTGATGACCTTGTCTCTTTCCTACCACCCTATACAAACGAATTTGATGTCATCATCGCTAGCCGAGAAGTCCACGGTGCAAAGCGGATTGACGAACCTAGCTATCGTCACTTTATGGGACGCGTTAATAATATCATCATCAAACTCGCAGCCTTACCTGACTTTGAAGATACGCAATGTGGTTTTAAGATGTTCAAACGTGAAATCGCAGAAGACCTCTTTGATGTTCAAAAAATGAACGGCATCGGCTTTGATGTCGAATTATTATTTATTGCTAAAAAACGCGGATATGCTATTAAGGAAGTGCCAATTACATGGTACTACGACCCCTACTCAACGATGCGATTATGGGACGATTCTATCAAAATGCTAAAAGAAATATGGGAAATACGGCAAAATTGGAGCAAGGGTGTCTATGAGCAAAAAAACTAAAAAGCCCAAAACAGCTAGCCTCATCCATGAGCGCAATTATTATAATATGGGTTGCCGTACTATCTTTGGCATAGACGAAGCAGGACGTGGTCCGTGGGCAGGTCCTGTATCCGCAGGGGCTGTTGCTTTACCGCTGAATCGCCAAGACCTCAGTAAAGCACTGGCAGGGGTACGAGATAGCAAAGAGATGACACCCAATCAACGCCAATCGCTAGCGGATACCATTAAAGATGTTTCACTCGCATGGGGTATAGGTCATGCAACGGCTAAAGAAATTGATGAACTCGGCATCGTGCCTGCAACAAAAATGGCGATGCAACGCGCGCTATCAGAGGCTCTATCAGGAACAGACATCGAACCTGATTGTTTATTTTTAGATTATATGCTCTGGCCAGAACGCCTTGATATTCCACAGGTTAGTATTGTAAGCGGTGATAAACATTCTCTCAGTATTGCTTGTGCTAGTGTTCTTGCAAAAGTATGGCGTGATGAGTTTATGCTCGAACTCGATGCAGAATTCCCACATTATGGATTTGCCCAACATAAAGGTTATGGCACAGCGGCACATCGCCAAGCACTAGAACAATATGGTGCAAGTGAATTTCACCGAAAATACTACAAACCCATCCAAATGATTATGAAT
>CAYGTY010000032.1:0-5851 GCA_964352825.1 uncultured Anaerolineaceae bacterium | reverse complement strand
AGTCCTTGGTTTACCAATCCTGAAAAACTCAAGTCATCGCAATACGCCAACGAGAAAAATTTATCCGCTCGGATTTATGTCCACCAAAAATTCAGCACCAATCCAATTGATTATCCGATTTGGATTTTTGACCAGATGTTAGAAGACTTCCCAGCCAATGCCAATATTGTTGAGTTTGGTTGTGGAAATGCCCTAATTTGGAACGCTAATACGCATCGTATCCCACAGGGATGGACAATCACTCTAACTGACCTTTCGCAGGGGATGCTCAATGATGCGCGTCAAAACCTCGGTGACCATGCCAGTCGTTTTAACTTCCAAGTCGTTGATATACAAGATATACCCTTTGAAGACAATCAATTTGATGCCGTGATTGCAAACTTTATGCTCTATCATGTTCCCAATCGCCCTCAAGCCATACAAGGGTTACGGCGAATCCTCAAAGCTGATGGCATCGTCCATAGTGTAACACTGGGCAAAAATCATATGCGCGAATTTAATCAACTGATTGAACAAGCTGTTCCACATTATGAATGGCGACCTCACGCGCTCCCTTTTAATGTAGATAATGCGATTGAGGAATTGGGACAATCTTTCGGAAGTGTCCAAGCTGTCCCCTATGAAAATAACTTACGTGTAACCGAAGCCCAGCCGATGGTGGAATATCTTGGGTCAACAGCGCGCATAGAGCATGTTACCCATGATGAGCTAGCAACCTTCCGTGGTCTTGTAACAGACATTATTGATGAAAAAGGGGTATTTTTCATTCAAAAGGAAATAGTATTATTCAAATCTACAGGCTATGCACAATAACGTTTCCAATCAGATTATGGTATTATCGGCGCGCAGATAATAGGAGAAACACTTGAAGCTCGCGCTTGTACATGATTGGCTAAATCAAATTGGTGGTGCAGAGGATGTATTGGATGTTCTGGTCAATTATTATCCAGATAGTCCAGTTTATACGAGCATCTTTGCACCAGACCTCATGCCACAACATTATCAAAATTGGGATATTCGTACCTTATGGATAGATAAACTCCCAGCCATTCACAACCATCACCAACCCTACTTGCCCTTCTATCCGCCAGCATGGGATAAACTTGATTTATCAGATTATGACCTTATCCTCAGCAATAAAAGTGGGTTTTGTCATGGATTACAATTTGACGAATCGACCGTGCATATCTGCTATTGTTTAGCGCCAACACGCTATGTTTGGCAACTAGAACACTATATTGCGCGTGAAGGTTTTGGCAAAGTCGTTGAGCTTGGGTTACGTCCCATGATAGCCATGATGAAACGTTGGGATTATGCAGCAGCTCAGCGAGTGTCTCATTTTATTGCTATCAGTACAGATATTCAGCAACGCATCAAAACTTACTACAATCGCGATTCTGACATCATCTTTCCACCTGTTGATACCTCACGTTTTCAACCTGTCCCACAAGACGATGTTGAAGATTACTATCTTGTCGTCTCTCGTCTCGTCCCATATAAACAAATCCAACTTGCTGTCCAAGCCGCTACCGAACTCGGCGTTCCTTTAAAAGTAGGTGGTAAAGGGCGTGATATGGAACGATTGCAGATGATGGCTGGGGATACAGTCGAATTTCTAGGGTATATCCCTGATGAGGATTTACCTGACTTAATGGCAAAGTGTAAAGCATTCTTATTCCCTGGTTTAGAAGATTTTGGGATTACACCTGTCCAAGCCCAATCGGCAGGTCGCCCTGTTATTGCATATAAAGGCGGTGGTGCATTAGATACCGTTATCCCAAGCGTGACGGGCGAACACTTTGATGAAATGACAGTCGATAGCCTCAAGTCTGTTATGCACAACTTCGATACCAAGCGTTATAATCCAACAGATATTCGTACTCATGCACAAAAGTTTGATACCAAAATATTCACAACACAAATCAATGCTTATATTGAACAAGCATGGTCAGCCCACCAAACTCAGAAGCCCTTTGTATGGGACGACCCGATTCAATCAATAGAAAGATAGCTCATATGGAATTTATCGAACTCATACGGATTTTACGCAGACGTTGGTGGCTGATTTTCATTCCCGTTGTACTTACAACAGCCCTCATTATCCCAAGCCTATTCGATAACGGTTCAGCTGTATCGGGTGGATTCACAACCCAAATACGATATAGTGCCGCACAAGAATTCAACTTACCACAACGTGATGGCGATTATCAAGATGTTTGGCTCGCCTCAGAATTAACCATCAATGCCTTTACCGATTGGGTACGGAGCAACAGCTTTCGCGAAGAATTGCAAAATGAACTCGATAATAGCGATATTGACTTTACCCAACTGGGAATTGCCGCTGATAATGCTCGGAGCGTCGGTGTGGTTTATCTCAGTCATCCTGAGCTTGAATCATTAGAATCCGTTGCAAATGCAGTTATCTCAGTATTAGTATTACGCAATCAAGATTACTTCCCACAATTAGGTGGTGAACCTGCTCAAATCACCATTCTTGACCAACCTATTATTGCACCTGCTCCACCACCCCTGACTAATCGCTTTGCACCATTAATTCGGATTGGCATCGCCTTAATTATTGGATTTGCACTTGTCTTTATAGCAGAGTTTTTAGACCCAACCATTCATCATAAAGACGAGCTTGCAAAACTTGGGTTGCCACTCTTAGCCAATATTCCAAAACACAAAAACGAGAGACTGTAAGATATTGATACCGTCAGGAAAATAGAAAAGGCTAACATCATGCACAGACAACTCGCTTTCTTATTCGGATTATGTCTTTTTATATTGCCCGTTTCAGCCCAGTTTGACACATCAGATTTCCGTTGGGAACTGATTGATGTTGCCTTTAGCTATCCCGCACATTGGGATGAACCCTTCGCTGTCCAACGCTTCGGTATAGAATCCGTACTAATGGCAGAGTCTGATGTTCGCGATGCAGAACGCCCATTAGAGATACCAACCATCACGGTGACAATACGTCCCGACGACGGCACAAACCTCAATCTATATCTTGAAGATGGTTTAACAGAATTAGCTATACAACCCAATATCACAATGCCAGCAAATCTTTTAGATACAGACGCGATATTGGCGCAAGGTGTCAGTCGTGATGAGTTATTCTTTGGTATGGGTATCGTCGCCAGTATTGATGGTAATATATTGATGGTTGATGGACACTCCCCAGTTGAACAATCTCGACAATTCAAGTCGATATTTGATGTTGTTATCAGCAGTATGGTAAAAGGACAAATCTATGGTCAGAGCCTTCCCTACGGCATCGTATGGGATAATTTTAGCGAAGATATTACTGATGATAGTCCGTTTACAATTTTAGAAGCCATCCAATTAGATGAAACCAATCAGTCAATTTATGGTGTTGATAGCACAATTGGCTTATTACGCTTTGATATGCAGTCAGGGCGATTACAAGAAGTCATCCCCTATCAAGATTTCGTCACACCACAATCTATCGCAATCGGTGCAGAAAACACCGTTTATATTGCCGACCCAGACTGTCCCTGTATCCATGTCTATCAAAATAACGAATGGCAAGACACATTAGATGGTTTCCTCAATGGATCACCGCAATATATTGCAACAACATCTGATGGCACGCTTTACGCAACTGATACAGACAACACCAATGTGTTTATCCGTCAATATAATGCAGAGGGTGTCTCAAATTTATTTTCTGAAGAAGCCTTTTTTGAACAACCTATCTTATTCACTGTAGATGGACAATTACATGCAATCACAGCCATCGATGGTCAAATACAACGCTTAGATGAGTTTGGTTTTACACTTATCAATACCCTAGACCTCGACTTTTCACCACAACATATTGATATAGCACTCGATGGAACATATATCCTCACAGACGATAACATGATTCACTTCTATACCCCTGATAGCTTACTTATTACATCGCTTGACATCAGAGAATTGTCTGTTGGCTCAGCGATTCAAGGGCTAGCAAGCGATGCTGATAGCACCCTATATGTCGCGACAAGAGATATTGGAGCAGTTGAATTATTAGCGGCATCTCAACATGTAATTGACATAGGCTTTGGTTTACAGGACCTTGCCCCTTATCGTATTTCAGGCAGTTTTTTAAATGATGATAATAAGCAAGATATATGGATTTTTGAAGGTGTCCAAAACGAGCAAGTTACAATTGATGTACAAGGATTTAGCCAAGAACGCGATTTTGATTTTGATATTACCTTGATTGATCCGAATGGCGCAGTAGAAGCAAGGGTAACAGCGGATAGTAATCCAAGCGTACAATGGAATCGCCGTTTTGAAAATTTTGAGTTATCAAGTACCGGGATATATACAGTTCAAGTCAATCATATCAATGGTCAAGGAAGCTATAACATCACCCTTATTAAACCCACAATCGTTAACCACGATACGACTCTAACAACGGTGTGGGGCAACTTACCCGACAGTTATTTCCAAGAGTCATGGCAATTTGAAGCCAATGCAGGTGATACATTAATGCTTATCCTGAGAGCGGTTGACCCAACACAACTTGACCCCTATATACGCTTATATGATACGCAGAGAAATCTTCTCGCACAGAATGATGATGCGCAAGGAACATCAGGCAACACGGCACAACTGACATTCACAGCATCGCGTACAGGCACATACACAATTGAAGCAGTCAAATTTGAAGGTAGTGGGCAATATAACCTGACCATTGAAACGATTGAAGATAATTAATCGATGAAAAGCAAATTATTACTGGCAGGCATCGGGTTAATTTCAGGCTGGTTATGGAATCAGCAACAAAAGCAAAAACCGAAATCTATCAAGAATGCCGTAACGATTATCACAGGGGGCGCGAGTGGTATTGGCGAAGCTACGGCTCATGCTTTTGCCCGTCATGGTGCGATTGTTATTATCGCAGACCTCGACCATCAACTGACAGACACCCTAAAACAATCATTCAAGCCCTACGAGACAGAGGTACTGTTTATTGTTTGTGACATTACTCGACATGAAAAACGCCAACAACTCATTGATGAAGTCATGCAACACTATGGACGAGTTGACATTCTTATTAATAATGCGGGGCTATCCAAAGGTGGGGAATTTACAGACCTAAGCTCCGATGATATTGATAAACTCATAACTGTAAATTTACTCGGTACATTGCATCTAACACATGCCGTCTTAGCCATTATGAAAACCCAAAAACAGGGTCATATCGTGAATATCAGCAGCATCAATGGTGTGATGCCCCCTCCAGGAGAAGCCTTATATTCTGCGACAAAAGCTGGGCTTAATGCTTTTAGTGATAGCTTACGGCGAGAGCTTGGGGAAACAAATATAAACGTTTCTGTTGTGATGCCAGCACTCACCCAAACAGCAATGCTCAATCAAGTAACCGAAGATGAGTTGCGACAAAATCAATTACTCATGGCATGGATGCGCCTCGATACAGCCAAACAAGTAGCCGACCAAATCTTAAATGCTGTTCAATTTAATATCAGAGAAATTGTGTGTGGCGGGCAATCAATGGAGGTACTAGCAAAGGTAGCACCTTTACGTCCTTCAGCAATGGATTGGGTTTTTAAGCATCTGATTAACACAGATAAATTTATCGCTACCCTGAAAAAACTAGGTGGGACAGAACTATCCGAGGATAGCTAAAATTTCAGAGATATTATCTACCTTATAATCAGGTTGGAAGTTTTCTTCATACCATTCGTGATGCCCACGCTTCCAAACAGTGTCCATTCCCATTTGATATGCCCCCAACATATCTGTCGCAGGATTATCACCGACAAACCAAACATCGTCTGCATTCAAACTGAGTTCGGATAATGCAATATTGAAT
>CAYGTY010000031.1:28067-44534 GCA_964352825.1 uncultured Anaerolineaceae bacterium | reverse complement strand
TACCATTAGCGCGATGTCGTTTGTTATGGTGCAACCTGATATAAACCTATGTGGTCTTCTGCTTTTAAACTCAAGCATTTCGATATATCATGTTAATTCAGATATAGAATTACCAAAACAAGATTTACCTTGTTTGCTGATATGGATAATGAGCTAATAGAAAACACGATATGAAACGATTTTTTACATCCCTCTTACTGGGCTTGGTTTTAGGTGCTTTGGTCGGCTTATATTTTGGCTGGGTGCAATTCCCTGTTGAATATGTGGATAGCCCGATGAGCGACCTTGAACAAGGTGCGATAGACGAATACACCGTGATGATTGCATCAGGGTATCACTTTGATAAAGATGGGTTGGGTGCTGTGGAACGCTTACGACGCTTAGGGGTTGATAATGTGCCTGAATTTGTCCAGACGACGACTGAACGCTTTATCACTAATTCCCGTGATTTAAATGATATACGCTTATTGGTTGGGTTATCGAATGGGCTGGGCAGATTGACACCGATTATGGAACCCTTCCTTGAATTGTCAGGAGGTGGGTCATGAGCCAACAAGACTTACCACCGCCACCTCCCAATAGCTTGCCCGAACAACCCCAGTTTTCGCCTCGGCGCACCCGTTATAATCGTCCGCGTCGTTATATCTCTCGTTGGGGATTGGCATTCGGGATTGTGATAGGGATTTTGGCTGGATTAGGGTATGCGTGGTTGGTTGCACCAATTGCTGAGTTTGATACTGAACCCTACCAATTACGTCCAGCCGATAAAAACCATTATGTTGTCGCTGTTATTTTGGAATATCAACAAAGTGGTGATTTGGGGCAAGCGGTTAATAAATTGGTGCAGTTGCGCCTCAGTGATGACCCGATTCAGTCGGTGGCTGATGTTGCATGTAATCTGGCGAGTGAAGGATATGTCGATAGTACCAGTGGCTTGAATGCGCTCCGTGCGATGAAAACCTTCTATCAATTACAAGGTCGGGCAGGCTGTGCTGATTTACTTGTTCCCGATATTGAAGCGGTTGATTCGCAAGTGGTTGAAGTCATTGTTCCAACGAATACACCGACGATTCCACCCCCACCTAGCAAAACCCCAACACCCAGTGGTGGAGCGATAACTCCGACACCTGCTGTTCGTGTTGCTCCAACTGTTGTCACGCAACGGGACTTTGAAGGACGTGTCGCCAATACATTCTGTGACCCCTCTATTCCTGCATTAATCGAGGTCTTTGTGGTTACGTTTAATGGGGATGGAATTGCGGGTGAGACGGTTCGTGTTCGTTGGGAAGGTAATGAAGATACCTTTGTAACAGGACTGAAGCTAGAACGCGGTGAGTCATATGCCGATTTTCAGATGGAAGAAGGTGTCGGCTATTCGATAGATATGCCAAGTTTAGCTGACCCCGTTGATACCCCACTAATTGCAGAATCTTGTTTTACAGAGGGTGGAACAGAAACGTTGAAATCGTATCGGGTGGTTTTTCGTCAGGTAGGGTAGATATCCATTTGATATTTCGTAGGGAAGAGGCACGCTTCTTCCCTACAATAAACAGTTTAGTAACCTATTCCCCAAGCGGTGACGTATCGCGCACAACAAAGGTGTCAAAATCGACTGTTGTTCCTGCTTCTACCCCCAATGCAATTGAACCTGTGAGCTTGTTTGCATTATCCACAAACACCACAAAACGGTCATTCGCAAAGAAGGCAATCTTATCATCGCGTGTAATCACGGTCAGGTTAATCCATTCAGGGAGTGTGGTATCGTCTGCCCCTGGGATAGGCCCATTATAGTAATCTTGGCGGTTGCGTTGGTCTTCTAGTGAGATATTGAGAGTATATGCCCCATTAATATCGCGTGAAATACCGAAGCGATAACCGAATACACCTTGTCCACCACCACTTTGTGTCGCACGAGTCGTCATCCATGCTTCACCTGTTGTGCCTTCAAGGAATCTTGTATCCACTGATACCAAGACATCGGTCGATTTATTATTGACATTGGCTTGCCCTGCATCACGATCATCTGGGAAGAGTGAAATCCCAAGATTCGAGTTAAAGATGCGGAAGGTCGGTGCGCCCAAGTGAGTCATCCGTAAGAAGCTCTGGTGGTCAGTTGCTGTTGGGTCATTTTGATATTGCCCTGGAGCATTATTCCCCCACCATTGCGGTCCTAAGAAGGGATCATCAAAGCGGTCAATTAAATCACTGAGTAAGTCGCGGAAGTCACGGGCTTCTACTTCATCACGTAATTCATACGCAAATTGTGCGCCTGTATCTGTTGTTGCGGCTGATTGTGTGAGTAAGCAATCATCAATCCTCAAGAAATCAGAACGCCCTGTCACAAACTTGATTGTGCCAGCAGGTGGGGATGTTTCGAGTGTATCTTCGTATTCAAGTTCACCATCAAGATAGAGTTCAAAACGGTCACCGATGAAGATAACGTGTAAGTCTTGCCATAAACCGCGTGTGAAGAAGTTGCGGACTTCTGTCGAGAAGGCAGAATCGCCAGCAGAAGTTACAAAGTCAATACTCAGATTACCGCCGACACCCGTCATTTCCCAACGGCTACCTGCATTTTCACGCAGAACAATTTTATAGCCACCTTGCTCACTCCACAATCGACAACGTAATTCAAAATCACGCATCGGTGCCATAATCGGTGCGAACTCTGTTTCACCACGAATTGCTACATATTGATTCCCGCTGTTTTCAGATTCAAGCTGAATCGGTGTGCTATCTGTGAACTGCCACGTGTCCGATGGGATTTGTGCGCTTTGGAAGTGATCACTGCTGGGTTCTGCGCGTTGAATCACAATGTCGTCAAACCGCATTGCCTGTGCGCCTGTCAAATTCTGTAGGAAGATGTCACCTGCACCGAGTTGGGGGAGGTTCAAATCTTCTGCAAGGATAACCAACTCTTTATTGAAGTAAACAAAAATCCGTTGTCCTTCTACCCAAACTGTGTATTCATTCCACTCATTGAGGCGAATCGGCAAGCTAACCGTGGATAGGCGGATTTCGTTATTGGCTGTTGCAAAATCCGTAGGGCGATTCGGTGCATTGAGGTTATTGCGTGTCAGGAATATAACACCTTCACGAATATCAATCGCGTTATAGCCTAATCCCTCAGTCGAACGGAACATCATACGTGTCCCTGCTGAGTTCCCAATATTCGCACGGAAGGAAACCACAAAGTCAGGTGCTTCTAACCATTCAGGGATTTCTAGACCCATAATATGGATAGCTTGTGAGGGTTGAGCTTGACCAAGTAGAATCGTCTGCCCACCTTCTGTCACTGTTGTCCATGCGTCCGATGGATAATCCCAACCCATTAGCGGATTGTCACCTTCAAAGTCACCTACAAATGGCATCAAGCCTAATGGACGAGGTGTAGGTGATGGGGTCGCTAGGTCGGTTGGACGAATCGTTGGGGTTGCCGTCGGTGTATTGGTCGATGTTGGAGTTGGCGTGAGTGTTGGTGTAAAGGTCGCTGTTGGTGCATTGCGTGTCTGTTCTGCGATAAAGGTCGCCGCAATATTTTCCCCAAAGATAGCAGTTTCGGTCAACCCAGCATCAATTGTTTGTTGGATAACAGCTTGGGTTTCTGTCTTGATAGCATTCTGAGTCGCTGTTACATTGACAGATTCTAGGGCAACTGAGGTCGCGGTTTCGTTTGCAATAGCGATGTCGGTCTGCTGTGCAATGGCGGCAATATCGGTTGCTTCTGCATTTTGGGTGGCTAAGGCTTGTTCTTGTTCGAGCGCAACTTGCGTTTCGTAGACATTGGTTTGCTGTGCACTTAAAGCCGTTGCCGTCATATTATCGCTCTCGATAGCATCTTGGGTTTGTAAAGCTTGACTGGTGGCGACGGTTTGTGTCTCTGCTATATTTGTTTCTTCGATAATAACTTGGGTGGCGGCAGTGTCTGTTTCTTCGATGGCAACTTGTGCTATAAATACACTGGTGAGTTCAACAATATCTGCCGTTGCTTGTGCATCGGTTGCTTCTGCATTAGCTGTTTGTGTTAAATCAGGTGTGGATGTGAAGGTGCTCGTTGATGTCGGCGTATTGGTAGGTGTCGGTGTGTTGGTTGATGTCGGCGTATGGGTAGGTGTGTTGGATGGTGTGAGTGTCGGTCCTTCAACCACAGGTGCGGAATCTAATTCACCAAATATAGATATGAGTGCGGCTGACCGTAAAATCCAGCCATCTGTACCATCTAAGCGTAAAACTTGTACCCAACGATTGTCCTCAGTCCGTCCGATAATTTCGAGTTGATCATTGGCTTCTAATGTCGAGACGATGCCAAAATTAGGACCTGGTCCAACCCGAATATCAATATTGCGTCGTGCTGCTACCAAGGGGACATCGGGTGTGTCACTCGGACGTGGCGTATTCGATGGTGTATCAGAGACAGCAGGGGTAACAGTGTCGGTTGGAACTTCCGTATTTGTTGGCAGATTTTCTGCTGTTTGTGTCTCGGCTAGGGCAACAATTGCTGATTGTGTTTCGGTCAATTCGACAGGCGATGGACCTGATGGGGAAAAAACAAGTAATGCCCCAACAACTAAAATAATTGCCCCAACAACCCCACCTGCAATCAATATCATGTTCCGCCCACTACCATCACTACTACTAGTCGATTGTTGTGAGCTGGTAATGCCTTTGACTTCGGCAGATGGTGTGAGTTGGGTTGCTATATCAGGTAAAACTTCAGCGGCAGGTTTGGTACGCTTTGCCGCAAATTGTTCCATCAAGGTATTGATTTCATCTTGACGGTCATCTCGCTTTTCACGGATATTCTGTACAGCCATTGTAGCTGCTGTCATTAGGGTTTGTGGTGCAGACCGCATCTGGGATGTATCAACGATTTTGGCGAGGTCTTCAACTAAATCACCTGCTGATTGATAGCGGTTTTCAGGTTCTTTTGCCATGCCCTTGGCAATAATAGCATCAATCTCTGGGGGAAGGTCACTATTAATCTGGGTTGCGGAAGGAATGGGTTCTTGGATGTGCTTCATCAAGATTGCCATTGGGGTTGAACCACCATAAGGCGATTGACCTGTTGCCATCTCGAAGAGCATCACGGCTAATGAATAGACATCAGCGGCGGCTGTAATTGTGTCGTCTGCCATCCCTTGCTCAGGTGACATATACCCCGGTGTTCCGACTGTAAAGCCTGTTTGGGTCAGCCCGACACCTTCGTCAATTCGTGCGATACCAAAATCTGTTAAAAATGCATTGCCGTCTTCATCGACCATGATATTGCTGGGTTTAATATCACGATGGACGACACCTTGACGATGAGCATAATCAAGCGCGCCTGAAATTTGACGCATTAGATATAATATTTCGCCCAGTGGGACAACTGTTCGCTGTTCAATCACTTCTTTGAGTGTGCCACCTTCAAGGTAGCGCATGACAATATACGGTGGGTCGTTGGTGATATTGACATCAAAGACGGGGAGTAGATAAGGATGTTCTAAGCGAGATACCAATTGTGCTTCACGTTCAAAGCGATCCATCCCTTGCTGGTCGGTAGCTAATGCGCGATGAATAATCTTAATCGCGACATAACGCCCTGCACTCGGTTGATAAGCGCGATAGACAGTTGCCATCCCACCTCTACCCAGTTCTTCAATAATCTCGTATTGCCCCAGCCGAGTTCCTATCATACCCTGTCCTAAATTGCTGTCATGACCTGAATTGAACTAAGCATATTTTAGCACAAGGGGGCAGGATGTGCATGTGAATTGACTGCAACCTGAAAAAACGCTATAACGATAGTATTGTTTACATGGTTAGGGAGATTGTGTGATGCCATCTGCGTATGTGTTAATTAATCTCAATATGTCGGTTGATTTTTCGGAATCCTTAGCGGAAATTCGTACACTTGATGGAATTGAACGGGCTGATTTGGTAGTAGGTCCTGATGATTGCATCGCCTTTGTGATGGCTGAGGATACCACCAAACTCATGAATATCATTCGTACCATCCGTAATGTCAAAGGAGTCGATAGCACGGACACACGGTCAATTGCCGATATGTAAACTGTTCAGAATCGTAATGATTATAAGTTTGAGCCTATAGCTATAATAGGCATATATTTGACAACCAGTAGATACGCGGGCTTATGCTAAATCTTTTACGCTTTTTAGTATTATCTGGAACAACAATCATGGTGATGGCATGTTCGCCAATTGTTCCAGCCACAACCCCTCCACAACTTGACTATACCCCAGGGGCATTTATTGTTGTTACCGATGCGACTTATTCGGCTGGTGTATTCCAAGTGGATTATCCTAGTGATTGGCGCATCGTCAAAACCAGCATTGCATCCGATGAAAATCAACAGGTTGTATTTGTTGCACCTGATGAAAGCTCACTCACCCTCACACAAACAGATTCTGATAGTGAGTCAAGCGAAACCGAAACATTTATAACACTTGAGAACGGTGTAACCCTACAAATCATCGTTAAAATGTCAGATGAGGCAGATGTTCATACTGATGCATTAATGGAACAAACGATTGCCAGCATTCGTCCATAAATAATAAGAGACTGATAAAATTCCTACGTTTATCCTATTTTCTTAAGATATTGTCATAAATTCGCTGTATAATAGATATAGATAGATAAAGGTAAATTCATTATGGATAAAGTTAAAAATCAACAAAGAACCTTATCATCATTAGCGATTGTCATTGCATGGGCTGGTATTCAGGCAATTGGCTGGATTGTCATTTATATGATGATTGTCAACTTGCTCAACCAAAGTGACGACCTATTGATGTTTGGATTTGTTGGATTACTCGGTGGCGCAATCATGGGTGCATTACAACATACCTTGATTGATAGAGGTGTGGGTATCTCGCTTAAACATTGGTTTGTTCTAACCACAATCGGTACTGCACTGGGTCTCATGGGTGTTTTCTGGGTAGAAGAACTGAATATGTGGTCTCGCTCACCGTATCTATATCTTCTTCCAATATTTGTTATTCCAGCAGTATTCCAGTGGTGGAGCATTCGTCGTTATACTCGTGCGGGATTGCTTTGGATTGTTGGGAACACGATTGCAGGTATCGTCTTTGTGATGTTTGTTTTGATATTAGATGAGCAAGGATATAAGTTGCTCTCTGCGGTTATTCCAGCAGCTTTGCAGGGGATTGCCTCAGGATTCGTGATGGTATGGTTACTGCGTCAAGCACCTAAACAAGCCCTAACAAAAGAAAAAGACAAAGTCGAGTATGATAATAAAGTAAAGGTTTCCTAAGTCGCTGTAGTTAAGCATGAATGGAGTTTAAGACGATGACCTCACAAGTAAAAACAACACGCTTCTGGTTTGCATGGACATTTGCTAGTTTACTGGTTTATCCACTAACTGCGATATTTGCTCTTGCCTTTAGTATGGTTTGGTTTCCAACAATGGAAGCTGTATTCCCTAGTGCAACCAATTATGATTATAACTATGGCTCGACTGCACACGACATCTATATGTTGTTAACCCTAACTTTTGCTGGTGGGATTGTGGGTATGGCTGTTGGCTTATTACAATCCAAAGTGATTGAACGGTATTTTCAATTTTCTCCTAAATATTGGAAGCGTGCGACGGTTGTCGGCGGTTTGATTGCTGCACCTGTGATGGCATTTTCTGTCATCGGCTTGAGTGATTATATGTCTGCTAATTACTGGCAACTCTCTTTTTCAGAACATTATCAAACATTAAATTCACTCGTCAATGTATTGCCGATGGTATTGTATGTGACGGTGATGTCCGCGGTTCAATTATTTGTATTGCGTCATTATGTTCGTAACGCATGGTTATGGATTATTGCAAATGCTGTGGCTGGATTTATGTTCAGCATGTTAGTGACTGTCGCGTTTAATCCAGGATTCGGTGATTGGCTGATAGCAGCGATTGCACAAGGTGCGATTACAGGCTTTGCGATGCTGTGGCTACTCCACAACTTGAATAAAGATAATCTCGTAAATGACGAACCTGACTACGCTTATCAACATGTGCCTATCGACACCGATGATTCTGAACCCTCAATTTGGGATGATGCCATCTAATACGATTTGCTTTGATAGCACATCAATAAAAGAAATCAACAGCCCCTTTCTATAAGGGGTTTTTTGTTAGTTTTTATTCATATGACTGATAGGATGTTTTTATATTTGTCAGTCACTCTTAACTCAATAAAAATTTAAATAAGGACAATATAGATGGATAATAAAGTATGCCTCATCACGGGTGCAAATAATGGCTTTGGCTATGAAACCTCGAAAGAACTTGCACGACAAGGACTGACAGTTGTGATGGTCTGTCGTAGCCCTGAACGTGGAGAAAAGGCTCGTCAAACGATAAAAAAGGAAACGGGTCAACTTCCTGATTTGTTAATAGCTGACTTAACCAGCCAAGCACAAGCAAAACGGGTTGCATCAGAGTTTCGTGCTAAATATGACCGCTTGGATATATTGATTAATAATGCAGGTTATGCCTATACTCCGCGTGAAGAAACTGAAGAAGGTTTTGAAAAAACATTTGCGCTAAATTACCTTGCCTATTTCACACTCTCCATCGAGCTTCTTGATTTACTCAAAGCGTCAGCACCTGCACGGATTATCAATACATCATCAGAAGCCCATCGCTGGGATGACATTCGCTTGGATAACCTGCAAGGTGAAAAAGACTTTCCACCTGCGGAATATGGTATGCCGATGATGTATGGCTGGTCAAATGTGTATCGCATTATGATGACTTATGAACTTGCTCATCGCTTAGAGGGTACTGGGGTGGTTGCCAATACTTTTTGCCCTGGGTTTGTCCCCGTCAAACGTTCCACCATGCCGTGGTATCTCAATATGTTATCACCGATTATGAACTTGATGCCAAGAGCGCGTTCTCCGAAACAAGTCGCAGAAGAAATCGTACATATGGCAACCTCACCTGATTTAGTTAATGCAACAGGTCAATATTATTCTAGTGGTGAATTAACTCGTTCCTCTGACCAAACATATGACCGCGCCATGAGTCAACAACTTTGGGATACAACATTGGACTTATTGGGCTACGAATCGAGTCCAATATAAGCATCTGTCTTAATGTTTGTTTATGTTTGCTTGATGTTATATAAATCGAGTTTGTTATCCATATAAATATGTATAAGAGTTTATTTTGAGATTAAATTGGGTTTTATATGTGTTTGAGATATAATCCCAGATAACCTTTTTACACTGTTTTACTTGTGTCACCTCTTAAGTTTGTGATACAGTAAAGTTAGATATTTGTTATATTCGTTTGTGATAACGAAACGAGGAGCTACCAAATGGCTGAAAAAATACTTGTCATTGATGATGAGGAACCTACTGTTCAATTGATTGCGATGTTATTGGAACGTCGCGGATTCGAAGTCATCAAAGCGTATCGCGCTGAAGAAGGCTTACGCAAGGCATATCGTCACCAGCCTGAATTGGTGTTGCTCGATATTATGATGCCTGATATGGATGGGTGGGATGTATGTAAACGCCTGCGCGAAATGTCTGATGTCCCTATCATCTTCTTGACAGCGCGTAGTGATGTCAAAGATGTGGTCAAAGGTCTAGAAATGGGGGCTGATGATTATGTCGTCAAACCTTATGATAATGACGAACTGGTCGCTCGTGTTCGCGCACATCTACGCCGTTCCCCACGCCCGAATATGAGTGAAGAACTGATTTTTAATAACGGTGATTTCCGTATTAACTTCATGAATCGTGAAGTTTGGGTGAACAGTGAATTGAAACACTTAACCCCCAAAGAATTTAATTTACTGGCTGTGCTTGTTCGCAACGCAGGGCGTGTTGTTACTCGTACCGAACTCGTGACACAAGCATGGGGTGAAGAATACGGTGATGCGATTGATAGTCTCAAACTATATGTTCATTATCTTCGCCAAAAGCTCGAAAACAACGCCCAACAACCCGAATATATTTTGACTTCGCGTGGTGTTGGCTATCGCTTTGTGAATCGTTAGACGATAACTCAAAATTCATATATTAGGGATGAGGGTCAATGTCATCCCTAATATACAAAGAAATCAGCTAAGACATTGCAATTAAATCAGGTTCAATCCATTCATTACGTGCATCACTCCCCCATAATACATCAGCAGAATAATGACGCATCATCGCATTCTTATCAAGTAAAATTGGGAACGTCTCCAGAAATTGCTTGAAGTCATGAATATCTGGCGAGGTTTGGATGCAGTGATAGACTAACTTTGCCCAAAATTGTGTGATTGTTTCATGATATTTTTGTGGTGCATCATGGGCTGTTGCGAAGTGCTTTAGCCCAATTTGAATTTTAGTATATCCCTCATCCCAACCATGATGACTTAGGTACAGCCATGCCATACGAATATGATCGTGATGTGGGAAGGTGGATAACCTTGCGTCTTCAAACTTTTGTAGAAATTCATGATCCTGCATAGGGTTTCCTCCATATATAGAAAATGCCACCTCACACAAATTCGTGCAAAGTGGCATCTGACTAAAATAAAAATCGCGCCTGTCCAAATGAATGAACAAGCGCAAGAAAATTCAATATATAGGGTTATGAAAAACTTGTCAAGCAACTATCCTTCATTTGTCGGTACTAAATTAGGATCGGCTGTGGAACAGTTGCATGGGAAGTCATCACTATCTGTCTCACTATCTAGGCTTAAGTTCCCTGCGTTATAACAAGCATAAGCATCTTCGCAAGAGTTTAACTGGTCACAGGTCGCAGAAATGTTTGAACAGGTACCAGATGTTGTGGTCGTTGTAGTGGTTGTTGTATTTGTTCCACCAGCCACGGAATTCACACTATTTGTGGCACTGACTGTTCCTGTTGTTTCATCATAAACGAGTTCAGGTGTTGTTGAGGCACTTGTCAAATTCGATAATAAGAGTGCAAATTCACCATTGGGTGGGTCAGTTGACTCACTTACATCACTGATAATAATCAGATAACGTCCATTTTCAGGAATCGTAATTGGACCTAGTTTTGTGCTTGTGCTGTCGGTAGACCCGCGTCCTACACCGATGAAATTGGTTGGATTTGCGAGGTCACTAACCGAGATGAATGAAACGAGATTGCTCCCTGGAAGTTGCAAGGTTTGGAAGAGATAACTCTCACCAAAGAGGGCATCAAAACAATAACCTGTTATCCGATTCCCTGATGTGTGCGTATCGGCATAAATCACACTGGCAGAAATCAGGGGTAAAATTTCGACAGAGCCATTATAGGACAGTACACATTCATCTGTTCCGGGGAGGCGGTCTGGTGGTAATAATTCGAGTAAGCGCGTACGGACACGGGTATATTGACCTTCAGCGAGGTTAATCACATCGAGCGCACCTTGTACGGTTGCACTACCAACAGGGTTTGCACCACCCGGTTGATTACAGACTTCGATAAATAATTTAATCGCGAGTCGTGTATTGGTCATCGCATCATTAAATGCACGTTGTAAGGGGTCGAGTCTGTCATAGTATGCAGATAAGAGTGGAATCGCAATTGTCATATTACTAGGTTGGGCTGGGTAAGGTTTGCAGGATGCTCGTCCATTGAGTGCGGCATCCGTCCATGCACCACGAATCTCGTCTAAAGAGAGCTGTGCTAAATCTAAACGGGATTGCATCAATCGCAAGATATTAAAATAATCATCTGCTGATGAGCCTGTGGAGATTTGACTTTCTGCTCCAATACCATCAATCGGCAACAAGGCATTAATATCTCCCGGTGAGTTGAATTGGATGAAGGATGCAAATGCCCACCCCAAGAATCCTTCATGGATAACTTGATACCACTGATTACCATTGGTGCGCCCTGTCACAATCACTTGCTGATTGGCGAAGATATTGGCAATCGTTGGATAGCCTTGCGCTGGACCTGAGCGTAAACGAACGCCATTAGTCGCAATCGCTGTCATCGGTCCTGATGTTTGGCTGGTTGTGCCTGCGCGTGGTGTGCCATCCAGCCCAGCATAGGGTATGCTACGAGGGTCAGCAACAATCAATGAATTAACATCACCTGATAGGACAACAGATGGGGCAAGGTTAACCCAGCCTTCTGTACCCAACCAATTGACGCGTACCCATTCGCCATCACCACTACGTCCTGTGACAACATCAAATTCATATCCAGCACTGACTGTGCCTAAAACAGATGCGCCGATAGCAGGTAGCGTTCGTACATTTGCAAATTCGTTCACCACGACAATACGGACACCTGTTTGTGCCATCGTGATAAAGCTCAATAAGCCAAATCCAATTAATAAAATCAGTAGGCGTAGGTTGCGTTTAAGCATAGGCGGTGTCCTTACAATGGGTTGTTGAACAATTAATCGGTCTCATCGGTTTCATTATCCGATTTGGTCTCATTATTTTTTTTGCTAAGAAACTTGTTGATCACATTAGGATCAAGTCGTTGTGTTGGTTTTTGATAGGTTTCAACATCATCAGATTCTTCTTGATGTGCCTCATGAGCTTCTTGTTGCGCTCGTAAGCGATTAAGCAAGCCGTCGCGCGGTGCTGATGGAATCGTCTCTGGTTGAGTTGATGACGATTTCGGACGTGGACGTGGTTTTGGCTGAGAAACAACAGGTTGATTGACTCCACGACGTAGGGCATTAAGTGCATTCGCTGTCCCAATACGTTGCAGGGCTGCTCGTGCTGTTCGTCTGACGTTGGTGTGCGGGTCACGTAAAGCCTGTGCTAATGGGTCAACTGCCCATTCTGCTTGGAGTTGACCTAAGATTGCCGCACCATTTCGCCGAATATGCCAATCTGTATGCCGTAGTGCTGCTAATAAGGCAACTTCTACAGGCGCGCCCTCTAATTTGAGGAGGGCTTCTGCAACAGCTAACTTGATTTGTATTGATGAATTGACACTGTTAAAAATAAGCACCAAAGGCTCAACTGCCATTTGGTCACCAATTTCACCTAATTGGTGTGCCGCATCGATGACTTGGTCAGGTTCATCACTTTGGAGCATGTCGATTAAGTGATTAACTTGTTTTAAATTATCACTGACTGCAACATTAGCCGTGAGTGCATCTTCATTTGTGTCGGATAGGTGGTCTAGGGCAGAGGCAAGCACTTCACGCACAGCTGGGTCTTGTTCATTGACAAGCGCATTCCGTATTTCAGGTAAGGCATCTTTTGCACCCAAAGCACGCAAAGCTGCCGCCGCACGACGACGAATACCAGCATCTTCTTGTTTGAGGGCATTAATCAAACCTTGGCTATCAAATTGTGCTTGTAAACGCCAGCTATCTGACTTGTTATCACTCACTGCACATCCCTAACCGTTTGAATCCTATTCATGACTTATTCTAACACAAAATGTTAAACCTGCTCCACCTATTAGATGACAACATCAAGATTTTGTGACATCATAAAAAGATTCGATATAATCATGTCATTGAAATATAATTATTAGAAAGCACATCGTGTATGGCAACTGCAATTCAACGTCCTACTGCATTTCACGTTATGACCAAACCGCGTGGCGCAATTTGTAACCTCGATTGCAAATATTGTTACTTTTTGTCAAAAGAGAAACTCTATCCCAATAGCGACTTCCGTATGTCTGAGAATATGCTAGAAGAATATATTCGACAATATATCGAAGCCCAACAAGTGAATGAAGTTAGCTTTGCTTGGCAAGGTGGTGAGCCGACCTTGATGGGTGTCGATTTTTTCAGGATGGCAGTTCGTTATCAACAAAAACATCGTCGCCCCAACATGCAGATTCATAATGCGTTACAGACCAATGCAGTTACATTAGATGATGAATGGTGTGAATTTTTTGCAGAAAATAACTTTTTGATTGGTGTTAGCCTCGATGGACCGCGCGAAATTCATGACTTTTATCGTGTGGATAAAGGTGGCAATCCAACCTTTGATAAAGTCATGGCAGGCATTGAACTCCTTAAAAAGCATGAAGTTGAATTTAATATCCTAACGACTGTTCATGCCGCTAACGAGCAACATGGGCTTGAAGTATACCGCTTTATGCGTGACGACGTACAAACGCAATTTATGCAATTTATCCCGATTGTTGAACGCGATAATATGACGGGGTATCAAGAAGGGGATCGTGTGACTGATCGTTCTGTGACGGCTGAAGGTTATGGTCAATTCTTGATTGCGATGTATGAAGAATGGGTACGGCATGATGTCGGACGGACATTTGTGCAAATATTTGATATTGCGCTTGCAGGCTATACAGGTGCGCCTCCGGGGTTATGTATCTTTGATGAAACCTGTGGCTTGGCAATGGCAATGGAGCATAATGGCGATATTTATTCTTGTGATCATTATGTCGAACCTGATTTTAAGCTCGGCAACATTATGGATATTTCACTATCCGAGATTGTCGTCATGGATGAGCAATTTAAGTTTGGTCAAGCTAAGCGTGACACATTGCCACAATATTGCCTTGACTGTGAAGTTCGTTTTGTCTGTAATGGCGGTTGCCCAAAAAATCGTTTTATCCAAACCCCAGATGGTGAAGAGGGCTTAAATTATTTATGTGCGGGGTATCGTGCATTTTTTAATCATGTGCGCCCGACCATGAACTTTATGACAAGTGAATTAGCCCAACGTCGTCCACCTGCAAATGTCATGTTCCAGATGGCAAAATATGATGAAGAACTACAAAAAGCCTTTGCAAAAGCAGGGCGGAACGACCCATGTCCCTGTGGTAGCGGTAAGAAATATAAGAAGTGTCACGGGATGAGACGTTAATTTAGTCGTCGGATGTATGATAAGGTCGATATTCTTGTTTTTTGAGGGTATCAATGATGGATTGCGCCGTAAACTTATCAACATCCGCCACCGTCATGAGCCGATGACGTGCATCTGTATAGCGTTCTGCACGGATAAGTTCGCGTAGTTCGGTTTCATCAATATCAAGTTCGGAAATAGGCAAGGCACTCCGTAAGCGGTCTATGCGCTTATATTTATGCGTGTCATCTATTTGTGAAAATTGATAAACACCGAGTATAAAAAACACAGCCATCATCACCACATGAAAGCCGATAAATAGGATTGCATCCATTTATAGTTGCTCCGCTAATGATTTATCATCGTTTTCGCGATTAAAAGCGAACAAAATATATCATCAACTGTATCACTAAATGATTACAAGTTCCTAAGATATTTAAGATTCACTAATGGTTTATGTCGGTCTAACTTAGGTGATACGTGTCATTGAATTTCTTGAGCATACTGCCTGTATCATATAAGTTGATTTCAGTGAGTGCTGTATTTTCAATCAAGAATTGCCACCATTTATGCGGAGGAACACCCATTGCTATAGCCAGAAAAATAGCGATTGTGCCACCATGTGCAAAACAGAGGATATGTTCACCGTCGATATAGTCATCACGCAGATGTTCATAAAATGATGACACACGAGCAACGACCTCGCTCATTTTTTCGCCACCATGCACATTATTCTCACGATCTGTATCCCAAACCTCTAGCTCATCAGGATAAGTTTCTGCGACTTCTGCATGGGTCAAGCCTTCAAATTTACCAAAATGAATCTCGCGCATACGGGGTTCGAGAATGAGTTCGTCGCGTGAGATACCTGCATGAACAGCCGTTTCTATGACTCGGGTGAGGTCACTGCTATAAATGTGTGAAATCGTCTTTTGAGCGAGGGTTTTTGTAAGTTTCTGGGCTTGTGTGCGTCCATTGGCATTGAGTTCAATATTACTACTACCTTGATACCGACGCTGAACATTCCAATCGGTTTCACCATGTCGCACTAAAAATACTTTGGTCATACAGGCTTGCCTACCATGATTAACGGGATGTGATGCTGTCTATTTTACACCTGATGCCCCTTATGAGCATTGTTGATTGAGGCGAAGTACCTGATTGTTATACTCCAGCTTCACAGAGCGTATTCCCATGATTTTCGTGATTTGGAGGTCGCCATTTACGCGTAAGTTATAGCGCAGTAAACCATTTTTCATGAGGGCTTCTAATGGTACAGAGTCAATGTCAATATCATCGGCAATCAAGAGCTTATAGCCATCTTGTGGGTTGAGTGTCCATGTTGGGAAGCATCCTGCACCGACATCAAATAAAAACTCAGACCGACCAGTCGATGTATCTTGCACAAAAACTTTACCCACAATATCTGTTGCTTGTTCCCCTGCACCAGCGACCTTCACATAGACACTCATATCACGCGCTGATAGGGGGATGGCAGGTTCGATTGCAGAGGCTGTTGTCTTGCCTTCCTCTACCTTCGATTGATTCAATAAAATAATACCTAAACCAATGATAACAAGGGTTTCAATGAAGATGATACTATATAATATGGGCTTGGGCATGAGCTTCCTTTAATTAAGCATCATCTTCGGAAAGTGGTTCATCAGTTGCTTCTGGTGCGACATCATCAAACCCACCAAATGATGAGCGAC
>CAYGTY010000031.1:17843-27967 GCA_964352825.1 uncultured Anaerolineaceae bacterium | reverse complement strand
GGTTCATCAGTTGCTTCTGGTGCGACATCATCAAACCCACCAAATGATGAGCGACATTCTGGCATGACAGTCTCAAATGCAGAGACAATATCGGCATCACTGCCTTGTAAGGAAATCTGATAACCAGGGTCAAGGTATGCCATTGCACGGGTACAGTTTCCAATATTAATCTGTGACCAGCCTGCCCAATAATAATGATAAGGATTATTTGTCCCTAATTCCATTGTGCGCTCGAAGGAATTGGCGGCTTCTTGATAGAGTTCAAGCGTATATTGTGCTCGCCCCAAATTATAGAAACAATTGACACTACTCGGATTGTAATCGACACAATCTTGCAAATAACTAATGGCTTGAGATGGATTACCCAATTGGAAGTTATAGATAATTCCAAGCTGAACGAGGGCTAAGGTATTTTGTGGATTTGATTCAACCACATCTTCTAAAATATCAAGTGCCGCATCAAAGTTCCGTCGAGCTGTTTCAATTGTGGCAATATCAATTGCGATGAAGGTCATATTATCAGCAATGCTATAAGCGGTTTGGAAGTCTGCAACAGCACCATCTAAATCTAAGTTAACCCACTTAATGAGTCCCCGCGCACGGTAGGCTTCAAAACTATTGGGATTTTCTTCAATAGTGTCATCTATCAGTCTTTCGGCTCGGTCTTCTTGACCCAAGCTGATATAGGCTTCGGCTAGATATGCCTTTGCTCGACTGCTATTTGGGTTGAGTTCGACCGCATGGAGTGCGCTGGAAAGGGCTTCTCCAGACCGACCATCCCAATCTAATGCCCAAGCACGAATTGCCCACGCATCAGCAGAATAGGGGTCTGCATTAATGGCTTGTTCTGCATATTCTAGAGCTTCAGTTGTGCGCCCGAGTGTAATTAAGCTAATGGCAATACGGTCAAATATGGCGGCTTCGTTGGGGACAGAATCCAAAATTTCAAGATAAGTGTCTAATGCTTCATTCACTGCACCTTGCGCCCAGTAATTATTGCCCTCAATAAGCTTATTGGTCGGGTTGATGGTGGGGGTTGGCTCTGGTGCGCCTAATGTAGCAGCACTTTCTTCCATATTGGTGACGACAGTATCCATAAATGTTTGGACTGTTGGGGCAAATAATTGGCGATTTTGATATATACCAATCCCCATAAAGATAAACGCAATCGCAAACATGTATAAGAAAACGCGACGACAACTGAGGACACTGCGCCGTTGTGTACCGCGATACCGTTTTGGAGTCCGAATTTGCATAGTATTTGGGCTTCTGTTAATTTACATTTTGGGGATGCACAACACGTACACCCTAACATTTACATCAACTTCATCTCACCAAAAATTTGCATAGGTGAATAAACGCTTTAACTTAATTATACACCTATGTACCTACAAATCCTTAAACCATTACCAAGTCGATAAAGGTGCTGAGGTCGGTCAGCAAGAAATCAGGGTCACTACAAATGAGTTTATCGCGATGGACATAACCTGTTGTAACTGCCACCGATACTGCACCAACGGCTCGTGCTGCATGTATATCCGCTTCTGTATCACCAATCACGATGACGGTATCCCCTGTAAATGGATTTTCATCTAAGTTACGGGCGCGTTCAACTGCCAAACGGGATAAATCATTACGGTTAGCTGATTCATTCCCAAATGCACCGACTTTGAACCATGCTGGGTCGAATCCTGCTAATTTTAATTTGACATAAGCTGTGTCTTTCATGTTACCTGTTACCAAACCGATAATTGTATCTTCACGGTCGCGCAGGGCTTCTACTAATTCCATGGCGTGCGGAATGACATCCATCTCAAAATCAGCACTGATAGCTTCCATGTGACGGGTCATCACCTTTTGGTAAGCTGGCATATCACGCCCAATATCGTCGATTGTCTTCCCACTGGGTCCAAGTAAATCTACTAAAATCCGCCAATCTGTTTTGCCACCAAATACATGATTCTCAATATCACCCACTTCACCAAAGTGTTCTAGCATTGCACGTCGTTTTGCCTCACGTCCGATGCCATTACTCATAAGAAGTGTGCCATCAATATCAAATAAGATGAGTCTTTGTGTCATTTATCCACCACCAATATATTGTCTGAACTGGGATATTCTAGCGACATAACAACTGTTTGACGAGGGTTATCGAGTTAAATTGTTGTATAGATTTTATCCCAAATTAAAATCAAGCTATTTGGGTAAAAATTGGGATATATTTGGGATAAGTAGCTATTATAATCCAAATTGGACTCTATATAACCCAAACAAGATAACCCAAACTTGGGATAAAAGTCAGTTGGGATAAATAATTTGGATACTTGACAAGCCAATTTTTAGAATTTGATGGGACAAATCGGTATACTCAAATCAATAAATGACTTAATCAGACATCATATGCACAGGAAACATTCAATATGACCTATCTCATTATCGACATCGGTAGTTCATCGGTGCGGACACTTTTATTTAATGATGATGCAAGCATGATAGAAGGCGCAATGCACAGCCAATCACACGATTTTGAGACAGATAATGATGGGCGTACCCTTGCTGATGCACAGCATATCCAAACCTTAGTTGAACAGTGTGTTGATGATATTCTGCAACATCCCTCTGCCAAATCCATTCGTGGGGTTGGTATGGCAACTTTTGTTGGAAATTGGCTGGGATTAGATAAGCTTGGACAACCGATTACAGACCTTGTCACCTATGCTGATACAAGCGGGCGTGACGATATTGAGACGCTGATACAAAGACTGGATGGTGATACCGAAGCCTATCATCAAGCGACTGGATGTATGCTCCATACTGCCTACCTCCCTGCTCAATTTAGTTATTTCCAAAGAACCCAAACGAATGTTGCCGCCAGTATTAAAACAGTAACCGACATCGGGGGTTACTTATATCGGCAATGGTTTGGGCGCGACATACCTATGAGCTATACGGTTGCAGGTTGGACAGGGTTATTACATACACAAGAGCATTGCTGGCACGAGGGATATATTAAACAGTTTGATTGCACTCCCCTACTGGATAGCTTACCTGAACTAGCAGATTACGATACGGTGCAAACAGGCTTAGCTAATGATTATGTAAAACGTTGGCAAGAGTTAAAAGATGTTCCCTTCTTTCTGGCGATGGGTGATGGGGCTGTCGCAAATGTTGGGTCGGGTGCGGTTGATGCTGAACATATGGCGTTAACGATTGGGACAACCTCAGCATTACGGGTGGTTAAACAAATTGACTATATCCCAAATGGCTTATGGCGGTATCTTGTGCGTGAAAATATGCCCTTAGTCGGTGGGGCAACCAGTGAAGGGGGCAATATCTATCAATGGGTGGTTGAGCAACTGGGCTTAAAGCATGATGACCTCGAAAGCTACTTAAAAGGATGTGTGCCTAATAATCATGGTTTGACGGTGTTACCCTTGATTGCGGGTGAACGTAGCCCTGGGTGGAACAAAGATGCGCTAGGCACAATTCATGGGATACGTCGCAATACCTCACGTTTGGATATTCTACAAGCTGAGTTAGAGGCAGTTGCGATTCGTTTATCGATTATATTTGATATGCTCCGTGATGATAAAACTGTGATTATGGCAGGGGGTGGTGCGCTTCAATCGTCGATGGCATGGACACACATGATTGCAAACGCCTTTAATGCACCTATACAATGCCTCGCTGAATCTGAAATTACAGCACGAGGGGTTGCTTTGATGCTTCGTCATAGCCTTGATGGCACTCCACTGGATGCAACACCCCCACAAATTAGCCAAACGCTCTATCCAAATGCAGACCATGCTGAGATTTTCCGTGAAGCACGAGACCATCAAATTGATTTATATAATCGTTTGTATCTGTAATAGTGGAGAGAGATCTCTCTCCACTATTACTACAATGACCGATATAACATCTATTTAAACTTCATGACGACTATTGGCATCCATAGCGGCAACAGCAGCAATCGCTACAATATCCTCGACATCATCACCAGCTTGTAAGACATGAACAGGTGCGCCCATTCCTAACAAAATAGGACCAATGGCTTGGGATTCGGTTAGACGCGATAGCAATTTATAGGAGCTATTGGCGGCATCCAAATTTGGGAAGACAAGAACATTAGCGGACTTCACGCCACTAAAAGGGTAGCGTTGTTCCACGATGTCTGCGACGACGGCAGTATCAGCTTGCATCTCACCATCAATTGCAATGTCAGGGCGTTTCGTATGGACAATGTTGACCGCATCACGGACTTTAAGACTTTGTGGGTGAGGGGTTGAGCCAAAGTTTGAAAATGAGAGCATGGCGACGCGTGGGTCTATCCCAATTGTCTTAGCAAAATCGTTGGCTAATATAGCAATTTCTGCAAGTGTCTCAGAGTCAGGGTCGATATTAACGGTTGCGTCAGTAAATATGAAAACGCGCCCCTCAATAATCATAAGATAGACACCTGATGCACGACTTGTCCCTTCGCGTGTGCCAATGACTTCTAAAGCAGGGCGGATGACATCAGGATATTCATAAGCTAATCCACTGACCATCGCTTCTGCATCCCCATTTTTAACCATGACAGAGGCATAATAATTGCGTTGACGAATCAATGAACGGGCTTTGCTATGGGTCACACCTTTCCGCTGGCGTAATTGATAGAGGATGTCTGCGTATTCATAGGTGTTTTCGGCATAATAATGATCAAACATAATCGGGTCAAAGGTCAAACCCAGTTCATCAATAATGGCACGGATTTTTTCAGGACGACCCATCAAAATTGGTTCGCCAATGCCTTCGTCTTTGACTTGTAATGCGGCGCGTATGATTTTGGGTTCTTCACCTTCAGGAAACACGATACGACGGGTTTCACCAGTCCGTGCGCGATTGATAATCCCTTGTCGTACTTGTCTCCCAGCCCCCTGTCGTGCAATCAAAATTTGTTTGTATTCTTCGAGGTCGATTTGACGACGGGCAACCCCAGATTCCATCGCGGCTTGAGCAACAGCAGGTGCTATCCACAGCAAAACACGGGGGTCTAGTGGTTTCGGAATGAGGTAATCCCGTCCGAACTTAATCGCAGTTTCGCCATAAGCTGTGAGGACACTATCAGGGACATCTTCATGCGCGAGTTGTGCAAGAGCTTGTGCTGCAGCCATTTTCATATCTTCATTGATGCGCCGTGCATAGACATCTAATGCACCCCGAAAGATAAATGGGAAGCCCAATACATTATTGACCTGATTCGGATAATCACTGCGCCCTGTCCCTATAATTGCATCAGGACGGATAGCACGAGTTTCTTCTGGCATGATTTCTGGTGTTGGATTTGCCATTGTCAGGATAATCGGGTCGGGTTTCATTCCCTTCAACCACTCGGCTTTAATTGCACCAGCTGCCGATAAACCGACAACTACATCCGCGCCCACAAGGGCTTCTTCGACAGTCCGTATATTGCGCTTGGTTGCAAATGCTCCCTTGTATTCATCCATATCAACCTCACGACCCTCATAAACTATGCCATGAATATCTGCCATCAGGAGATTTTCTGTTTTGACCCCAAGCGAAACATAGAAGTTTGCTGTTGCAATGGCGGCTGCACCTGCACCCACAATCACGACATGGAGGTCTTCAATCTTGCGGTCTGTAACTTCACAAGCATTGATGAGTGCCGCGCCTGTGATAATCGCTGTTCCATGCTGGTCATCATGAAATACGGGAATGTCGAGCATCTCTTGTAGTTTTTGTTCAACCACAAAACATTCAGGGGCTTTGATGTCTTCTAGGTTAATGCCACCAAATGTTGGCGCAATTGATTTGACAGTGGCGATAATTTCCTCGGCGGTGATTGCATCAATCTCTATATCAAATACATCAACATCAGCAAATTTTTTAAAGAGAACACCTTTTCCTTCCATCACAGGTTTGGATGCTTCAGGTCCTTGATTGCCAAGCCCTAAAATTGCCGAGCCGTTGGATACGACTGCTACTAGATTGGCTTTTGCTGTCATCTCAAAGACCGTTAAGGGGTCACGGACAATTTCCATCACCGCTTCTGCAACCCCCGGTGAATAGGCTAATGATAAATGGAGTTGGCTACTTAAGGGTTTGGTCGGTACAACTTGTATTTTTCCGGGACGACCTTCCCGATGATAGTCGAGTGCCTCTTTACGGGTAAATGATGCCATGCAATTCATCTCCTCATGGGTGGGTTTGCTTTTTGATTGTGCCTCAATCTATAGTCGGTATAACACTCTGTAGTGTGGTTAAGACACGAAGATTACACAAGTGGCGATTTGTTTGAGGGGCATAGAATTAGGTAGTTTGCATAATAGCTGTGATAATTTGTGACTGATTAAAAAGCTGTAAATACCCCTATGAATGGTCTATGATTGCTATACGCTCAATCAACAATCGGTTACAATGAAATCATATTAGATTAGGAGATTCATCATGGCAAAAACTTTACAAGATGCAGACCGCGAAGCACGAATGTTAGTTGATAATTGGACAACAGGGGCGGCGTTAACAGGTTGGATTCCGGGCAGTAGCTTTTTCTTGACAGCGGCAGATACGGCGATGATTCATCAAGTGGCGAGTGCTTATGAAGTCAGTGCATTTGATATGGAAAATGTACAATCGATACTTGGCGGTGCAGTTGCAAGTGCAGTTGCAGGGGGTGTCATTAGTGAAGTGGTTGGACTGATACCTGTTGTCGGTTGGGCAATTAAAAGTGCCGCGATGGCAGCTAAAGCCAAAGTCATTGGCGGGGAAGTGATTAAATACTTCCGTACTCATTCAAAACTACCTGATACCAAAGTGACAATTAATGTTGACCTTGATGAAGACTAGCTAGGCGATAAAGCGGTCAATCAAATCACGGAAGCCAGCTAAGATGCGTTCACGGTCATAACCGAGAACCCGTCGCTGGAAACGAATTGTCGAGACATCTAACATGACATAGATAATATCGGTCATATAGCTGAGGTCGCCTGTCGCACCTGATTGAGTCAATAAACCAATAATAGTTTGTCGCCACCACAATTGGGCAGGGTGTTGGAGCATGGGTTCAGAACCATTATTCGAGGCTTCACATAAGGAGTCGCTATTATCAATCACAAAGCCGACAGCCTGTTCGATAAACCATGTCAGATTTTGATAGGGCACATGACCTTCTCGCATATGTTTTAAGGTCTGTTCTTGTAATTGGCGCATATCTTCATCGAGTAAGGCATGGAGCAACTCACCTTTATCACTAAAATGACGATAGAGTGTTCCTTTACCGACTTTTGCGGCTTGGGCAATTGCAGACATCGAAACAGATTCCACCCCCTCAGTATCAAATAAACGACGTGCTGTATCAAGCAAGCGTTTTTGATTACGAACAGCATCCGCGCGCTTCGGTCGTGTGTCGGGTAAAATCAAATTTTCATTTTGCATAGCCACTAGTCCTTCATTATCACTCTTTCTATTATACAGTATTAAATAACCGTAACAATAAGCTGGTATAAGAACCCTGTAAAAACCAGTGACCTATTTATAAAGCTCATGTAATGCCTTAAGCACACCTTCTATATCATTGACTAGAATGAGTTCATCAAGCTGTGGGGCAAGGGTTGTGGCTTGGCTCAATACAATCTTCCGTGCGCGGAGTGAATCGGGGTCGTTGCTATCTTTGGCAATATACACAATCACTGTTTGCTTGCGTTCAATCGCACTCAAGATCGCCCAACCGCTTTCCGCTAATGAACCAATGCTGGAATGATTAGCTGTAATCACCATTACGATTGTCTCAGCATTTTTAATGGCTTCTGCTTCTTCACGCGCATTTTCTTCTGACCAGTCCTCGACTACAGGATTATAATATGTCACACCTAGTTCATCTAATTCAGGTTGAATCACATGCTCTCTCCAGCAATCCCGATTGGGGTCACTCCATGCACCGCCAATTGTTCCCATTAGAAAAACTTGTGCATCCTCCGTCGTATTGTCAAAGTTGGCAGGACACCCTGAGCCACTATGACTAAATAAACCTTGTGCAAAATAGAGAAGAACGAGAATAGATATCGCAATTAAAAATAATGTGAATTTGTTACGCTGATTTCGATTCATGATATGTCCTTATAAAAAGAGACATCGCTAAAAAGCCATGCCCCTTGGTTAGACTATTGAACTATCTCACTATGCGACTATTCAGGAATCACATCACGCGGTTTTGAGCTACCTTCTTTGGATGGTCCGACAACTCCGCGTTCTTCCATCATATCAATCAAGCGAGCTGCCCGTGTATAACCGATGCGTAAGCGGCGTTGTAATAACGATATAGAGGCTTTATCCAAACGGCGCACCATATCAACTGCTGTCTGATAGAGTTCGTCTTCTTGTGGGTCAGGATTGCCTGTTTTATCTTCAACTGCCAACTGATTCGGGTCAGATGGGTCACTTGTATCCGATGAATTATCCCAAAATGCAGATTGGGTTGTATTGGGTAGTTCTTCTGCCATCACTGAGCCTAAGGTTTGGTGAGGTTGTGATTGGCTTGGGTTTTGGGTGGTTAATGCACTAATCGGCTTGACGATATCGACACCAATAGATTGTGCTTTCCAATAGCGTCCAATATTAGCAATTTCCATATCGGATACAAACACACCTTGTAGACGCAGTGCCGCAGGTGAATCACCCGATAGATAGAGCATATCGCCTTTACCCAGTAGGCGTTCAGCCCCTGGTTGGTCAAGGATAACACGACTATCTACACCACCAGCGACCGCAAATGCGATACGGGCAGGGAAGTTGGCTTTAATCAGACCTGTGACAACATCGACTGACGGACGTTGTGTTGCAATCACCAGATGGATACCTGTTGCACGGGCAAGTGCCGCGATACGGGTAATCGTGCGTTCCGTTTCTTCTGGTGCAAGCATCATCAAATCCGCCAATTCGTCGATAATCACAACGATATAAGGCATATGCTCGACGTGTTCGTCACGGTTCTTGTTGTAATCAATAATATTCCGTGCACCCATATTACTGAATTTTTTATAGCGTTCATCCATCTCACGAGTGACCCATTTCAGGACACCAACGATACGCTCAAGTTCGACAACAACAGGGGCGATGAGATGGGGTAGACCGTTATACCCTGTCAATTCGACACGTTTAGGGTCAACCATAATGAACTTAACTTGTTCAGGTGAATTGGTCGCGACAATACTATTGATAATCGCATTCACACAGACCGACTTACCAGAGCCTGTTGTACCTGCAATCAGCAAGTGAGGCATGGATGTTAAATCTGCAGAAATGGGTGTCCCATCAACTGACATACCAAGCGCAATTGCTAACGGTGTTTTGATTTTTTGGAAACCTTCAGACTCCATCACATCCCGTAAACTCACCAACGAGCCTTCTTTATTCGGGACTTCGATACCCACATAACCCTTACCAGGGACAGGGGCTTCCACACGGATGGACTTTGCACCGAGTGCCAATTGTAAATCTTTGTCCAGTTGGGCAATCGCACTCACTTTAACACGGCTTTTCTTACCCGACCGTGCAGTTAAATAATCGGGTTCAACACCAAATTGGGTAATCACAGGACCTGTATTCACCTCGACAACCCGTCCCGGCGCACCAAAGCTGGCTAAGGTTTCTTCAATCACCCGTGCTTGATTTAGCAATTGTTCACGGTCAAACTCTTGTTCTGAACCGCTAGATAAGAGGGTTCGATAGTCAGGTAATTTCCAGCTCATGCGTGGTCGGGCATGGTTGGCTGATCCTGAAGATACAGGTTTCTGAACATTGTTTTGTTGTGGATTGATTTGTGGAGTAGGAGGGCTACTCGTTGTAATCGGAGCAGTCGTACTATATTGTTGCCCCGGCAAATCTTCTGATTGATGGGTTGGAATATCATCAGGACGACCAAATGGATTATAGCCGTTCCCGTTCCCGCCACCCTGACTTGCAACTGGTTGTGCTTGGGTAGGTTGTGGTGCGGTTTGCCCACTGCGTATTGCATTAAGGCGGTCTTGACGTTGTGCTTGTGTATCACCGCCTTGTGCCATTGGTTGCGCCTGAGTCGGTTGCCCTACAGGCTGTTGGACAGGCATTTGGGGTTGGGCGACAGGTTG
>CAYGTY010000031.1:15930-17743 GCA_964352825.1 uncultured Anaerolineaceae bacterium | reverse complement strand
ACAGGCATTTGGGGTTGGGCGACAGGTTGCTGTTGAGCTACACCATTTTGACCAACTGGCATAGTATTTGCATATGCTGGATTGGGTTGTGGCATAGGCTGTTGCTGTGGTGCTGGGTCATTATTACGGTTGAGCAAACGTCCCATAATACCCGCCCCTGCTGTTGCCGCAGCTGCTGTTCCCAGATTGGGTTGTTGTTGTGGAACAGGTTGTGGCTGTGGTGTATTGCGTCCAAATAAGCGACCGATAAAACCACCACTATTTTGTACGGGTTGTGCCTGTGCTTGTTGGTTTGCATCTAAGAAGACAGGTTGTTGCTGTAGTTCTGATGATGAGAAGGCTTGCCCACCCCGTCGAATCAGAATATCCCGTTCTTCAATTGGAATGGGTGTATTACCATCATCTGTTGGTTCAGGTAAAGCATGTGTTGCTTGTGCAAACCCCGGTAATTGCGCTGGGGCAGGTTTAGATACACTCACTGATGTGGCTTCTGCTGTGAGGGCTTTTTGCTGTTCTTCACGTAAGCGTTGCGCCCGACGACGTGCTGCATTTTGCGCCATACTTGTACGGAAGCTACGCCCAATGCCGATACCGACAATCGCGATTTCCGCCATACTTAAGTGGGTAACCATCATAATCGCAAAGGTCAAGACCATCGCCACAATGACAAATCCGCCTATCTCCGTGACGTTATTGACAAGCGTCAGATACAGCCATCCGCCGACAATTCCACCACCATTACTTTGGTTATAAGAATATTTAACTAAGCCTTCGAGGCATCCTGCTGTAATTGAAATATCACACTCTGCAAGGTTCTGTATATCTTGCGTACAGCTATCTTCAAAGTCTGCTGTACAATCCATAATACGGACTTGCTGTGCCTCGGGTATCGTTTCGATATAGCTAAAAGATTCAATATATTGGAAGAGTGTCAAGACACCAATGAAACCAATGACAACACCTACCAATCGAATAGGGTCAACTGTAGGGGCATCGTCACCAAAGTGTCGTACAATGAGCCACATCCCAATCGCGAACATTGCTACAGGGACAGCTAATGCACCCCAGCCAAATAATCCGCCGATGAAATTATGGACAGCACTGATTGCGGCTTGTTCTTGAGACAAGGCACTAAAGAATAAGACGATTGCACCAAACACCAGCCCAACACCAACGAGATCCAGTTTTCGGTCTAAATCTAACCAATCATCAGCTTCAACTTTTGGAGCTTTACTGGTGCGTGCTTTTGCAGTAGGTTTACTTGCTTTTTCATCGTCACTACGTCGACCACGCCCCATCAAATTGCCAAAGAAGCCACCTGATGAGCCATCACCTTTACTGTCTTTTTGAGTATCTGATTTTGTTGCTTTAGATGCACCGAGCTTCGATTGTTTCGCTGAACTTGTGGTTTTATTACGGAAATTACCACTTGTTGCGCTACTCCCAGCTTGTTTATCATCTTTACCAGAATCACCATCATCACTACTACCGAACCGCTTACGGAATCCACCGAATGCACCGCCCACTGCTGCAGCAACGGCATTACCTCCGCCTTCATCTGCTTTTCCGCTTGGTTTTTTGGGGTCATCTTTTTTATCACCGCCACGACTGAAGCGACTGGTCACACCACCGATAGGATTACTCCCCGCTTTTTTATCAGCAGGTTTTTTGGGGTCATCTTTTTTGTCATTGCCACGCCCAAAGCTCATTCGCCCAGATTTGTTATCTTCTTTCTTGGGTGATGAATCAGACTTTGCACCCCCACCATCGGACGATAATTTTGATCGCCAGTCTGAGCCACCACCAGAGCTTG
>CAYGTY010000031.1:13283-15830 GCA_964352825.1 uncultured Anaerolineaceae bacterium | reverse complement strand
TGATCGCCAGTCTGAGCCACCACCAGAGCTTGAAGGTGATTTACTCGAACCCCGTAACGGTCCTGTATCACCAGTGGGGCGATTGACACGGTCTCTAATGGAATCGCGCGATGAGCTACTGCTACTAAATGGAGAGCTCCCACGACTGGCAGGGTTAGACCCGCGCGCACCCGGCAAGGAAGAACTTCGTCCAGGAGACCCACCTAAGACACTCGATGAACGATCACGTCCCGGTAAACTTGAAGATGATCCGCCTAATGGGCTACGTTTGCGCCAATCGGCACCGAGCTCCTCATCTTCATCATCGTCGTCTTCATCACCGTAGAAATCTTCATCGTCTACGTATTCATAATCATCATCATCGCCACGAAAGGACATCGTATGACCTTACTTCTATTCTTCACAAAGTTGAAAATGCTTCAAATTTAGCCAAATCAACAGCTAATTGCATAACAATAGCTTACCACAAAAAAACATTTTTCGCGATGGATTTAGAACAAAATTTCTATTAGAAATACGTTGAATTCATATGTACCTATGAAATGATGGATGAAACCTCGTTTTTAGATTGATGCAGGGCATTCTTGGGAATGAAGAATTATAGTTTTGCTAACTGCTCTTCATAATCATGACGCGCACGAATTGCAACGGGTACACTCAGAAAGCGTTGGAGTTGAGCTTTATCTATCTTGCCGTTATAAAATGCGCTTGCCATTTCATTGATGCCCACTTGTAATCCATCATAGCGAATGACTTTAACTGTTTCACCAGTCTGTACATGCCCCGTTTGTATCACACGACAATATGCACCATAACGTTCTGCCTGCACAAAGCGTTTGACAAACTTTGGGTCATCCATTCGGGTGGCTAAAGTGACACATGGGATGCGGGGGGAGGTCACTTCCAAAATTACACTGTCCATCTGAAGCCTATCACCGATACATAAGGATGCACTTTCTAGCTCTGTGATGGTCAGGTTTTCGCCAAATATACCAACTGGCAAGGAAAAATCTAATTCCTGTGACCACCAATCATAATCAGGTGTTCCATAAATATAGACAGCTTGATCAACGCCACCGTGATTTTCTACATCAATAATTGCATCATGTTCTAAGCCAAGCTCGCCAATGAAAACAGGGCTTGAACTCGGTTCTTTAAAAATACCTGATGTGCCAGATTTTGATTCTATCGGACGTTCTTTCCCAATATTTACACTATTGATTTGCATAGGATGGTCTCCGTAAATTAAAAAGCCTGATATATGAAAACCTTAGGTTACATATATCAGACTGATAGTCGGTAATGTATTAAACGATGCTAGGTGAATGCCGCGACAAGCACGGGCTGATTATCCAAAATGATATACCAATGAGGTATCCAACCAATCCCGTAGAGTTCAAGGTGAATATCTTTTTTATAGGGTGTGATTGTGTATTCTTGAATATCATTTGCAACTTGCGCCCAACGTTCGTTGATGGCTTGTAGCTCACGCTCGTACTCTTCTTCTAGGGTAATCATCTCGTTTTGGATTTCGTTGATGACTTCACGGCTTTCTTCGATGTCAACCTCAGTTTGACGTTTCATACGGCTAGTACGGCTCATACGCGACAGTGTATAGTTGGTACGCCCTTTAAAGAGGCTCATTACCGCTTCACCTGTGGTATACATTTGCTCACGTTTACGGTCACGGATTTCTGTCTTTTCGGCATCTAGCTCGCGTTCTTTCTTACGGAGCTTATCCTCTAGCTTATCCATCATGCCACCATATTTTTTCGATAGGGCATCAATTTCTTTATCTCGTTTCTCGCGTGCCTCTTGGACAACTTGAGATTGGAATTGATCCATATCTTTATCGGGGTGACCATACATTTTAAATTGTGGGTGGTGCGGAATAATTAACTTCGCTGTGTGATAAAGCATATCCGTCAGTTCTTTTTGCAAGGTCTTCAAGCGTTTTTCATCTCGTAGTCCTGCTGATAAATCCCCATAGAGGGCTTCACCAAATGCACTACTCGAAATTGAGCGTTTATCCACGACAGGGGCTTGATATTCTTCCCACTGGATTAAACCTGCTTCATCAAGCTCTTCGACATGGAAAGCATATTCCCGTGCTGTATAAATCTGAGAAGCCTTATGACTATAGCGTACAGCGGCTTGGGCGATGAGGACGGGTTTATAGGTCAACATGGACTGACCAATTTTTTGCGCCCGTTGACTTGTACTTTGCTCCCATGCTTGCACAGCTTGTTGGCTCGACATATTTGTCGGCAAGAAATACTGTGAAATCGCTGATGGGATCGGCGGTTGTGTTGTTGTATAGCCTTGAAGTGGCGAACTGGATTGCGTCTGTTGCGGTTGTGTCGGCTGTATAGGTTGCGAACTACCTAGACCCGCAGATTGTGCGCCAAAGCCTCCCATGGTTTGCTGTGGCTGACTATAACCCGGTGGCATCGGCGGTTGCCCATAACCTTGTTGTGGCATTTGAGGTTGTTGACCATATCCAGGGGGCATCGGTGGTTGCCCATAACCTTGTTGTGGCATTTGAGG
>CAYGTY010000031.1:0-13183 GCA_964352825.1 uncultured Anaerolineaceae bacterium | reverse complement strand
GGCATCGGTGGTTGCCCATAACCTTGTTGTGGCATTTGAGGCTGTTGCCCATATCCAGGGGGTAATGGCGGAACACCTTGTGCAGCATAATTACCTTGTTGCCAATTTTGCTGTAAGGGTTGTTGGCGTGATTGTTGAGCAAAGGCTTGTTGTTGTGATAGCTCGCGATACAGTTCTTGCTTGCGTGCTTGCATCAACATACTGATTTGCTGACGGGTTAATGGACCTGATAGATAATTCATCGCCCAACGGGTGTGCATCATAATCGGCGGACCAGAATTGTGGACATTCCGCATTAAGAAGACACGCGGTTTAATATCCGAAATCATCTGCTCGACATCTTTGGGGTCAACCCCTTCGTCGGCACTTGCCATCGCTTGGATACCTGACATGACTTTCTTGAGGTCATTATCCGATTGTAACCGTCCGATAAACCACGTTCCCATATTCGATAAACCTTTGTAATCAAGGTCACCGGGGTTTTGGGTCGCCATAATCAAGCCGACACCAAATGCACGCGCTTGCTTGAGCATCCGCATGAGGGGTTGTTTGGTGGGTGGATTTTTGGGATAAGGTGGGAAGTAACCATACATCTCATCAATATAGAGGAGTGCGCGTAAACTGGTTGTCCCCGATAGTGTCCGCATCCATGTGAGCATTGCTTCCAATATCAAGGTGGTGATAAACATGCGCTCGGTTTCATTGAGATGTGCGATATAGAAAATCGACACCTTTGGACGACCATTCGGTTGATAGAGGAGCTTCTGTATATCTAAGGGTTCACCTTGCATCCAGCTTTGGAAGGAAGGCGAGGCGATAATATTGTTCATATCCATCGCAAGCGCATAGCGTTTCTTCTCACTCATGTATTCATCAACTGCAAAGACACCAAGTTTTTCAAATGGAGGGGATTGAATCTGCAAGATAATATCTTCTAAGGTCAAATCCCGTCCCATCCGCCAATTATGCTCGATGATATTGGAGACAAGTACATGTTCTTTATCTTTGACAGGTTCAGCAGTCACACCCGCTAGCGACAAAATAGCTGTCGTGATTCCGTTGATGCGCTCGCGGATACCTTCTTGCCCGACTTGCCATTCTTGAGCAGTTGGGGCGCGTAAGGATGCCAGAATACTAATCGGCAGACCTGCATCACTCCCAGGGGTATACACACTAAATTTCGCCGCTTTTTTGTACCATGCTAGGCGTTCTGGGACGATGCCCCACTTTTGCAAACCTGACTTCCATCGGCTAGCGACATCGGCTGCATAACCTGCGACATCTTGCCCTGCGCGTTGGGCTTCATCTGGGTTGACCCATGGCTGGAATTCTTCCCCTTGCAAGCTAGGGAAGGTCAATAAAAGATTGGTAATATCGCCTTTGGGGTCAATAATAATTGAGGGGATATTATCGAGAACAGCTTCTTCTAGCAAGTTGATACACAAGCCCGTTTTACCGCTCCCCGTCATACCAACAACCAGCGCATGTGTGGTTAAATCACGCGAATCATAATACACCACATCATCGCCCAGTCGATTACTTGTGGGGTCAAAAGTGCGCCCTAAATAAAAATTTGTTGGGGCTTCAATAAATGCCATACAGTAGCTCCTAACACCGTCAGGGAATTTTCAGATTGTTTGTTCTAAACTGGATTAAGTATATCACAAAATTGAAAATTGCAGTTGAAAATTGTGTTAACTCTCAAGTCGTTCAATAATTGTACCAGTTGCCATACCGCCACCACAGCACATGGTTTGTAAGCCATAGCGTGCGCCTTTGGTTTCTAGTGCATTTAGTAAAGTGGTCATGAGACGCGCGCCAGATCCACCTAGCGGATGACCGAGTGCGATTGCGCCGCCGTGTACATTAACCTTGGACATATCACCACCGAGGTCTTTTTCCCACATGCGGACAACCGATGCAAAGGCTTCATTGACTTCAAATACATCAATTTCATCAATGCTCATATTGGCACGTTTGAGGACTTTTTGTGTGGCTGCGGTGGGTCCAGTGAGCATCAAATGAGGGTCACTGCCGACAGTTGTCATTTCAACAATGCGCGCACGAGGTTTAAGTCCAAGTCGTTTGGCTGTTTCCGCTGTCATGACTAACACTGCCGCCGCGCCATCTGTTATTTGACTACTATTGCCTGCTGTTGTCACACCATCGGCTGTGAATACAGGTTTGAGTCCACTCATTTTTTCGAGTGTGGTGGATGGGCGAATCCCTTGGTCACGGTCTACGGTAATTAAGTTGCCTTCATCATCAACCCCTTGAATGGGAGCGATCTCTTTTTGGAGGATACCTGCTTCGGTGGCTTTCCATGCGCGTTGATGGCTATCATAACCGAGTGAATCCATATCATCGCGACTGATGTCCCACTTTTGGGCGATTTCGTCAGAGGCAATCCCCTGTGGAATCATGTTATACGACTCCATGATATTGTCGGTGAAGGGGGATGCACCATCGCCACCTATGCTTGACCCCATCGGGACACGGGTCATGCTTTCGACACCACCAGCAATTACAACCTCAGCTTGACCTGATTTCACCATCGCTGCCGCCAGATGAACTGCCTGTTGACTGCTCCCACATTGGAAATCAACTGCGGTTGCAGGCACTTCAATCGGTAAACCAGCGTCCAATACCACGTTACGGGCAATATTGAAGGTTTGCTCTGCCACTTGGCTTACACAGCCAAATATCACATGGTCAACGTCATCTTTGCTCAGTCCTGTACGCTCTAATAACGCACGAATTACATGTGAGCCTAATTTGACAGGATGTTGTTCACGCAACCACCCATTGCGTCGTCCCATTGGTGTACGAATCGCATCGACAATGACGACATCAGACATAAGATTGTCCTCCTAAAAATAATCTAATTTGGATTTGATTTATTTATATCATAAAGGATAACCGAAAAATGGTCACTATTTTAATTTGTCACTCATCTTGATTTACAAAAATCTTATAGTCGTATTCTTTGAATATCATTTGAAAGCCGTATTGTAATGTTAATTCGATTCAACACATAATATTGAGGCATTATAATGAGCATCAAAGATTTGATTAATAAAGACTTTTCTTATCAAAGACGGAAGACTGATTTGCTCAGTGATTACTTTAAAAAGGGAACAATCACAAAAAAGTTAGATGATGTCCAAACGACACTTGTGCCTGATGATAAAGAAATCACACTGATTATTGGTGGTATTCGTGAGTCTCTGAAATTTGATAATAATAATATGATTACTTTGGGTCGCGAAGATAAATTTCAGACGGTCATCAATTTATTTGATTTAGAGCCTTTTGGAGCGGTGGAACGGGGTGTTTCTCGGATGCACTGTCAACTGACATTAAAATGGGGACAGGTGTTTGTAACAGATTTAAAGAGTACCAATGGAACATATTTAGATGGAAAAAGACTCGAACCCCATCAACCAAAAGTGATTAAAAAGGGTAGTAAGCTCAGTTTAGGTCGTCTGTCTATTCGTATCATGGCACATTAAAATAGGCTTTTATCAAGGCTTACGACCTTCAAAGACCATTGTCTCGTAGAGCATTGACTCTTGGCTCGCTACATATTGTCCATGTTGCTCGATGCCTTTTAAGGTGTCATCATTGCTTTCATTGGGTTTACATAAGGTTACATCGACAAACCCAGCGTCTTCAAAGGCTTGTTTGAGGGTGGCTTGGTCATAGATAAAGACGTGTTCCCAGCCATGAAAAGATTGATTTATAACATGAGCAGGATTATATGCGCCGACATGTGGACGGAAGGTATCCATAATCCACTTGATATATGTTTGTTGGGCTTCACCCTCAGGCTGAGTATAGAGCTTGATGATTTGGGCAAGGTCTGGGGTGGCAATACGGATACGCCCACCTGATTTGAGGATACGAAAACTCTCACTTAAAATAACAGCACCCTTTTCATGAGCAACATGCTCAATCACATGCTCGCTGAAGACATATTCAAAGCTATTATCAGGAATTGGAAAGCGAATGGTTGCATCCATGAATACCGTGCCTTTATCGAAGGGATAAAGTGTTGTATTCAGCCAGCCCTCTAATAGATTTGAACCCGCCCCAATCTGTAATTTCCGTTGTTTATGTGTATCCATATAAGACTGAATCTGACGAGGGGCGATTAATTTCCAATATTGTTGCCGTAAGCGAAAGCGTAGACTTGCCATATATGTTCCCTAATTCATCAAATAATGCGCGACTGATTATAACGGATTCATCGACAGGGAACAGTCCAAACAAAAAACCGATACAAGTTTCCCTATATCGGCTTTTTGTGCTGTGACTATGTGAGATAGATTATTCAGAAGCAGTAAATGTTGCGGATGCGATAATCGCTTGGATAAGCTCTGCGTTAGCGCCTGCTTCATCAGCACGGGTTGCACCAAAACCGAATGTGAAGTTACCACCCTTATCAATCGCGTACATGGTTGCATTCATTTTATCATCTGAACCACTCATACGAGCAGCAGGGTTACCATCGATAGTTAATTCTTCGATGTCACCAAATTCTGGCATGTCATCACCTGTCATGAAAGCAGAGAAGGTTTCGATGATTGCTTTTGGTGTTACATCACCAGTTAAACCCATTGCGCCAGCCATTTCACCGGGGATAATCGATACAGTTAATAACACTGAACCCGCAGGGATTTCATCTACGCTTGCAGGGTCTTCGATAGCAAGTGTTTCTTCACTATTTGCAATCAGAATCGCGCCACCTTCACCTTGGAAAGCCCAACCTTCTGGATAACTGACAGAAATACTACCACCGAATTCTTCGGCATCGACTGTTTCTGTTTGAGAAAGTTCTACTGCACTGCTTGCATTTGCATTATCATCGCCACCACCTGCAGTGTCTCCACCAGCAGCTTGGTCACCACCACATGCAGCAAAAATAGTTGCCATAACTGTTAATGCAACTAACCAAAATAATTTGCGTGTTTTCATTTATAATCTCCCCTTAAAGATAAGGTTATATGTAATGTTCTACTCTTCTATGGTCGCAGATAATCTTTCAGATGTCTACTCAATACCTACAAAAAACTTGCAAAAATATTGTAATGCAAAAATTTCGGCTTGTTTTTACCGTGTCTTAGACAGTGCAAAGAAAAATATAATCTATAATGATTTTTTTAGATACTGAGGTCAACTGATGATACCTATCCTCGAAACAACAGGTCTCTTATTACGTCCACTTGAATTGGACGACTTTGCGGATTTCTTTGAATATGCACAAGACCCACAGGTGAGCACCCCTGGGATGTGGTCACCTTACGAATCAGAGGCTGTTGCTAAACAAGATTTTGAACACATCGTGAGCTTATATGAAGCGCGCAATTTGATGTGGTGGGCAATCGAAGATAAGGAAACAAGAAAAATGATTGGACGCTGTGAATTAGCGGATTATGATGTTGAGGATAAAAAAGCAGAATTGTCGTATGCGTTGCATCGTCAATTTTGGGGACGTGGATATATCACAGAAGCCAGCCATTCAATTGTTTACTACGGCTTCCATCATTTAAAGGTCAATCGTATTGGCGCACAGGTCTTCACTGATAATCTTGGCTCAATTCGTGTGCTGGAGAAATTGGGTTTTATACAAGAAGGTCGCTTACGACAATATCGCTATGCACATGGTCAAGCAAAGGATGTATTTATCTATGGTTTATTGGCTGAGGAATGGCAAATTTAACCAAAGCCCATCCCTCACAGAATAAAAAAACGCGTTACAATAGGAGACACTAACAGACTGTGTGATTGAGGAGTATGTATTGTGTTAGAGTTAACCAAAAAATTAGTCGAGACATGGGGTCCATCAGGGTATGAACACCGTATTCGTGAGATTATCCGTGAAGAAGTCAAAGACCTCGCCGACGAAATCTGGGTTGATGGCTTAGGGAATTTGATTTGTCGTGTGGGCAGTGGTGGCAAAAAAATCCTCATCGCCTCACATATGGATGAAATTGGCTTGATGACCAATTATCAAGAACCAGAAAGTGGCTTTTTACGCTTCACCAATATCGGTGGATTGCAGACCAATACCTTAAACGGCAATCGTGTCTTGTTTGAAGATGGGACAATTGGCGTGATTTCGGTGCAAAGTGGCGGTGGTAAAGCACTGAGCGATTTTTATGTCGATGTTGAAGGTGATAGTGGTGAAAATGCGACCCCTGTCGGTCAACCTGCTGGTTTCATGCGTGAGATGCAAGTACGCGGAAATCGTGTCGTTGCTAAGTCACTGGATGACCGTATCGGCTGTGTGGTTGCAATCGAAGCTATGCGGAAGCTCAATAAAGAGACACCCCATGAAGTTTACTTTGCATTCACTGTTCAAGAAGAAGTCGGTTTACGTGGTGCAAAGACGGCGGCGCAAGGTGTCAGTCCTGATATTGGGATTGCGCTAGATGTGACAGGCACAGGCGACCAAATCCGTGGACGCAAAATGATGGTCAAGCTGGGTGGTGGTGCGGCGATTAAAGTGCATGACCCTGGCTTGATTGTTCCCCCTGCAATTAAAAATTGGATGATTGAACGTTGTGAAGCCGATGGCATCCCGTATCAATTGGAGCTTTTATCAGGTGGCACAACCGATGCTTCAGCAATTCAGATGGCGGATGCAGGTGTTCCCAGTGGCTGTATCTCGATTCCAACACGTTATATCCATACCACAAGCGAAACCGCTGATGTCGATGATATTCAAGCCTGTATTGATCTGTTGGCGGGGTTGTTGTCGAATCCTGTTGAGCTATAGATAGTCCTAAAATGATTTCGCTTATGTAGGGAAGAGGCATGCCTCTTCCCTACTGTTAGGTTTAGATACTTTTATTGTAAAATTGTGGAGTTATTATGAAAGCCGTTTTATGTAAAGAATTTGGAACACCTGATAAGCTCGTTGTCGAAGAAGTAGAAAGCCCCAAAGTCACAGGCGGTGAAATCAAGATTCGGGTACGTGCCTGTGGTGTGAACTTCCCCGATGTGCTGATGATACAAGGTTTGTATCAGATGAAACCCCCTTTCCCATTTAGCCCTGGATTAGAGGTGTCTGGTGATGTGATTGAAGTGGGGGCAGGTGTCGATAATGTCAAAGTCGGTGACCGTGTGATTGGCACGATGATGTATGGTGGCTTTGCGGAAGAAGTTGTGATTCCTGCTGTGATGGTGTTGCCGATGCCCGATAATATGAGTTATGAACATGGTGCGGGTTTTCCATTGGTCTATGGCACATCGCATGTTGCATTAGCCCACCGCGGTAAATTACAGGCTGGCGAAACTCTACTGGTATTGGGTGCAGCGGGAGGTGTCGGGTTAACTGCGGTTGAACTCGGTAAGCTCATGGGTGCAAAGGTGATTGCAGCGGCAAGCACACCCGAAAAATTAGCACTCACACAAACCTATGGCGCAGATGAAATTATCCAATACACAACAGAGAATTTGCGTGACCGTGTCAAAGAACTTACCAATGGGCAAGGTGCGAATGTCATTTATGACCCTGTTGGCGGTGATATGTTTGATATGGCAGTCCGCCGAATCGCATGGGAAGGTCGCTATCTGGTGATTGGTTTTGCTAGTGGTCGTATCCCTGAATTGCCAGCAAATATCCCCTTACTGAAAAACTCTTCAATCGTAGGCGTATTTTGGGGTGCATACCTGATGAATGACCCATCTGTGATTATGAAGTCCTTCCAACAATTATTAGGATGGTATGCCGAGGGTAAGCTCAAGCCTCATATTCACAAAACTTTTTCTATGGAAAATGCCTCATCTGCATTACTTGAGTTAATGGAACGGCGTGCAATGGGCAAAGTTCTCGTGACGATGGATTAACTCAATGAAGATAAAACCCTTTGACCTCGAAGTTTATTTTGCCAAATACGAATTTTCCGCACCGCATTTACTCTGTAGCTCAGATTGTGAAGCCATGTCTGTTGGTGAATTGCTGAGTTTGCAAGAAGGCGCGAGTGAGCAATTTCAAGACCATTGGTTGGGCTATACAGAATCTGCTGGAAACCCTCAATTACGGCAATTGGTTGCAGACCGTTATGAGACGATGGGGTCTGAAAATACAGTCATCTTATCAGGGGCGCAAGAAGGCATTACCCTCTTTACCCATAGTGTATTGCGAGCTGACGACCATGTGATTGTGATGTTCCCTGCTTATCAATCTCTCTATCAAATTGCCGAAGATATGGGATGTGATGTTACCTACTGGACATTGCAAGATAATGATGCCAATGAATGGTCACTGGATATTGATTTTCTGCGCGACAATATTCGTGATAATACAAAAGCTCTTTTTATCAACACGCCTCATAATCCGACAGGCTATGTCATTTCGGACAAGATGTTTGATGATATTGTTCAGGTTTGCCGTGAACATGATGTTTACCTGTTCTGTGATGAAGTGTATCGAGAATTAGAATTAGGCGACACACCGAAGGCTGTATCCGCATGTGACCGCTATGAGAAAGCGATTGCTTTAGGGGTAATGTCTAAGGCATTTGGGCTTGCAGGATTACGAATTGGATGGGTTGCATCGCAAGATAAAGCCTTGTTAGATGAGATGGTGAATCAGAAGTTTTATACAACAATTTGCAATAGTGCGCCCTCTGAATTTCTATCAATTGTTGCACTCCAAAATGCGGATACAATTCTGAACCGTAACCGCGTGATTATCGAGGGAAATATCAATCATATTGACCGCTTTATTGTAGACCATCCCGATATATTCAGTTGGACACCGCCATCAGCAGGGTCAATCGCTTTTCCGCGTTTATTGATTGATCAAGCCAGTGATAAATTTTGTGTTCATCTGATTGAAACCCAAGGTGTGATGTTATTACCATCTACGGTTTATAACTATGGGACTCGTCATTTTCGTTTAGGTTTAGGTCGGAAAACCTTACCCAGCTCGTTAGAACAGTTATCGGATTATGTCCAAAATAACCTGTAAAACATCGTAAAAATTTCATGGAAACCATAATTTGGGGTTATAATAAATGTAATTGGCTTAACATACATCATATAGTAGGTATATCCAGTGACCGACTTTGACATCCTGATTACAACCCATTCCGAAGACCCACTTTTCCTCGAAGCTGTTGTGAATTTTCTAGAGTCTAAAGGGTATACCATAAGCTATGAACAATCTGAAAAACGGGATGCCTATTGGGTATGGTTGCCGATTATTGGGTCACATATGTACACAACTGAGATCGCCTATTTCCGAGATACGTTTAACTACCGTGATGTATTCATTTTACCCATTTTATTAAATGATATTTTCTCTCCACCCTCACTGCGAGAGAGCATTGCTATTGATGTTGCACTGGATAAAGATTTCCAAATTTACTTTGACGAAATTGATACCCGTTTAACAAAAGCTCAGCATATTTATAAGAAACTGAAGCGTCTTTATGTCGAAGTCAATGAATTAGAAACCGCCCACCAAGGTAACCCGACACCCCAAATGCGAACTTACCTTGATGACTTGCTGACTCATCGTAATTTACTCAGACGGATGCTTCGGCAATCTTCTATTTTGCATGATTCAAACAAACGAAAAATGCAGACAGGCATCAATGAATTATTATGGCGGTATCATCAAAAACCAGAAGCAGGAAAAGTTCGCACAATTGGGCGAGCTCCGCAAAGTGATTCTAGTCATTTCAAAGGGCGCGAAATTGAGCTTGCCTCCATCATGAACCATGTTATGGCAGATGATGATAGCCGATTAATCTCGATTTTGGGTGATGGGGGGGTGGGTAAAACTGCCTTAGCTTGCAATGCTTTAGAGACACTGTCTCATAATATATCGGTTCATTGTATTTTATATTTGAATGCAGAAGAACGAAATCAACAGTTCTCGCTCGAACAACTCTTTATCATGACAGGCAATGCGTTTAATAATCAGATACGTTCGATATTGGATCGTGTTTGGAATAATGAAAAGATGACCTTAGAAGCACGGATTGATTATCTCATTGACCAATATGTTGAAAATCGTTGCTTGATTCTAATAGATAACTTAGAAGACCGTTTGGATGCGGATGGATTGTTTGTGGATGATGAATTTGCACAGTTTATTATCCAGTTTTTAACACGCGATCACCCATCACGCATTATTGTAACCAGTCGCCAAGCGATTCAACTCGATGAGCGTTACATCAATCATATACGGACAATCCCTTTATCCGATGGATTAGATTCTAAAAGTGCGATTGAATTGCTATACGAATTTGATGAGAATGGTCGATGGGGTTTCCAAGAACTGACACAAGACCAAATGATAAAAATTGTCGATATGACCAAAGGTTACCCCCGAGCACTCCAAGCCATTGCAGGTTTATTTGTTAATGATCCACATATTACAATCGAAAAATTATTAATAACAGACATCACCCAAAAAGATGATATTGTTCGCTATTGGGTGGAATGTGCTGAATCGCTTTTAGATTCAGACCAACGTATGGTCATGCAGATTTTATCTATTTTCACATACCCTGTGCATGAAACAGCCATCCGCTACTTACTTGACCCCTATATTGAGTTAACAGGGATAGATGTTGCCTTCACATTAGATAAGCTCAGGCGGGGTCGCTATATCACCATCAATACGATAACTGAAAACATCAGTATTCATCCATTAGATAGAGACTATAATTTCAATTTATTGATTAAAGGTGATGAAGCCTTAGGACGCATGTCGGCAGGGGAACGTTATTTATTATCAATGGATGTTTTGCCACCGCTGATTGAAGAATCGGGTAGTGTAATTTTTGCACAAAGTATTTTAGAAAAACGAGCAGGTGATTTTTATGCAGAGCTACGGGGCGAGATTCGTGATTGGAAAACAATTCATGATTTAGAACCTTATTTCCTTGAATATGATCATCGCATCCGTGCAAAAGATTATGAGGCGTGCTTTCAGATGTTGCTTAAGGTCTATAATCTGCTTAAGCTATCGGGATTTGCGAATAAGTTAGTCGATTTGATTAAACCGCTTCTCCCTCATTTATCAGATATTTATTTGATGACTTGTTATAACATGTTGGGTATGGCATATGATGACTTGGGGCATTATACGGATGCCTTAGATTGCCACCAAATGGCATTACCATTGGCACAGCAAGAACAAAATCGCCCAGCAGAAGCCGCTCAACTCAGTGGTATCGGTTTGCAATACAGCAACCTCGGTAAATATCATAAGGCGATGCAACATTATGAACAAGCACTCGCCATCTCGCGGGAGATTAAGAATCGTAAGCAAGAGCGCGGTATCTTGAATAATATTGCAGTTGTCTATAATAGTATGGGGCGAAAACTAGAAGCCTTATCGTATTATGACCAATCACTCACCATTGCACGCGAGATTGATGATAAGCAAGGGGCAGCGGTCACCTTAGCCAACATTGGAGATTCGTATGGCACATGTGGAAATATTGAACTTGCCATCGAACAATATCAAGAATCTATAAAAATCTATACAGATATTGGTGATAAAATCGGGCGGGGAATAAGCATTGGAAAAATGGGAAACGTTGCTTTAATGCTTGGTAATTATAAAGAATCGGAACAACTTTTACATAGCGCAATCGACATTGCACAAGTTGTTGGCAATCAGATGTGGGGGGTGTTGCATCAGGCTGACCTTGCCGCTGTATACATCCATCAAAACAAATTACAAGAAAGCCTCGATTTACTCAACCTGATTATTCCACATGCACACGCTATCGGAAATCCTATTGTCATTAATTATACCTATAGCTTACTCGCTATTGTATTGTTATATCGGCATGAACTGGATGAGGCTCTTAAGGCGAGTGAAGTCGCTTTAGAACATGTCAGCCCAGCTAGCCGTCACTACGAATATGTGATTTATGGGTTGATTCTCGCCCGCTTGAACCGTAATAAAGAGGCACAAGAGGCCTTCAATATTACCTTAGACTATGCTGCGGAACTCCTTGATAATACGCCTAATTTATATGGCCCGAAATATTCACGGGGGTTGGCATTAATGGGCTTAGCCACAGTAACTGATGATACGAGTTATATTGAAGATGCTCAATTTGCTTATCAATCGGCGCGTGATAATTGTGAAGCAAAAGGCGTTATTGCTAGAGAGATGCGTAAATTACGCGCGCTAACAGATGACGGCGTGGATGGTAATTTTGACAAATCACACTACTCCCCTAAATCATGAATCATCATTATCAGATAAATAAAAATCAGACATTAAATGAAATAAAAATTTAGTTTCAGCAATTTAGCCTCTTAGCAAGAATTGTTCTGACACGCTAACTTAATGACCACTATTTTGAATGAATAAGTTACAAAGCCATAAAGCTACCGAGACAAAATTGAATTAGTTATAAACTAAAACACCTGATTTGTCTCAAACGTTAGAATATGCTAACAGTAATAAACCTTAATTCTTAAGATTTATTTCAAATCTTATACTATACATAATGTATAAGATAAAGGATCAAGTTTGTGACAAATCAATCAACAACACTTGGTATTTTTGATAGCCTTGATAATGCTAAATTATATCAAATGTTATTTAACACAAGTCCTCTAGCCTATATTTTTTGGGATGTCAATTTCAACATTTGTGCATGGAACCCATATGCGACAGAAACTTTCGGCTGGGTATCTGATGAAGTTATTAATCAGAAATTTTTCCCATTATTGTTCACAGAGGATTTGCATCCCGAAGCAACACAAGCTCACATGCTTTTTGATGAAGGTGCGATGCAGGCGTATGCAACATGTGAAAATCTGACTAAATCGGGTGAAATGATTACTTGCGAATGGCATCATGAACAAATACATGATGCAAATGGAAAATTAATCGGTATCGTTTCAATGGCAAGTGATGTCACTGAAAAACTGCAAACAGAACAAGCCTTACATGATCGTGAACAAACTTTTCAAGCTGTTCTCGATACCATTCCAGTAAGAGTTTTCTGGAAAGATCTTGAACTGAATTACTTAGGATGCAATACATTATTTGCTCAAGATGCAGGATTGAGTTCATCACAAGAAATCATAGGTACAACCGATTATGAGTTCTTCCCCAGTGAAGCAGAGCTATATCGGGCAGATGATCGTCATGTTATTGACACTGAAGAAGTGCGCCTCAACTTTGAGGAAC
>CAYGTY010000030.1:35977-44810 GCA_964352825.1 uncultured Anaerolineaceae bacterium | reverse complement strand
ACCTTATATGAATTCTATTACACTGGAGATAATGATTAGATTTCAAGGGAGAGTTAAGCATGATAAAACGACTATTTCTATATCTAGGGTTAGTATCCAGCTTGTGGTTATCAATAGGGGTGATGGCACAGGCGTGTGACCAATTTGAGACTGCTGATGAATATTATACAGAAGCTCTTGTTTTAGAAGGGGATGGATTTTTGCCTGAAGCGATTGATGCGATGACCTGTGCATTAACGCTTGCCCCAGATACGCTGGACTATTTAAACCGCCGTGGGATTTATTATGAGGATGCTGAAGATTATGATTTGGCATTAGCCGACTATGACCGTATTTTGGAACTGGATGAAGGGTACTGGTCAGCATGGAATAATCGAGGGAATGTATATTATTATTTAGGTGAGTTTGATTTAGCCCTCACAAACTATGATGAAGCAATTGAATTAGACCCGACACCCGATGTTCCATATTACAATCGAGGGTTGCTTTATTATGAGCAGGGGGACTATGACCTTGCTGTTGGCGACTTAAGCGAATCGTTAGCTATAAACCCTGATTATAAAAATACTTATTTGATGCTTGGGATTACTTATAGCCGATTGAATGATCAAGGACGGGAACACTATTATTTTAATGAGTGGGTTGAATTAAATACCACAGAGACCTTTGAAGAAACGCTGACAGGGTCTGTCGATGGGTTGGTTTATAATATGGCTTTTGGGCGTGAATACCGTTTTGGGTTTGAGGGGGTAACAGGTCAGGTGATTCGAGTATCGGCACGGGCTGATTCCAATGCTGATATTGACCCCTTACTTGTTTTGCTTGATGAAAACGGTTTCCCGATTAAATCTGATGATGATAGTGGTGTGAACTTGAATGCTGTGATTAGTAATTATGCTTTACCTGAAGATGGTCCATACACTCTTATATTGAGTCATGCTGGTGGGGGTTCAACAGGAGATGTTACACTGACGATTGACCTTGGCGAAATCGATGTGGCTAATAGCTTTGCAACCTATAAATTGTTTGTCGGTGATATGGCTGAGGTTTATACAACAAGAGGCGATAGACTGAATTTGCGTTCAGGTGCAGGGTTGGAATTTGAGATCGTAGAAAAGTTAGATGCTGGTGATTTGGTTACATTATTAGATGGTCCGCGCAAAGTGGATGGTTATGCGTGGTGGCGGATTCGTGATGCTGCTGGTAATGAAGGTTGGGCAGTTGAACGTGTAGAAGAAGAACAGACTTTACAGTTGGCATTATTGGTAGGTACTGAGGCGATTGTCACGACTGGCGGGGATAAGCTCAATGTTCGGGCTGGTGCAGGGTCTGGTAATGAGCTTGTGTTCCAGCTTGATGAAGGGGCGCTGATAACCTTGTTGGAAGCACCACAAGTTGTTGATGGCTTCCGTTGGTGGCGGATTCAGACTACAGAGGGTCTTGAGGGTTGGACGATTGATCGTTTTGATGGTGACCGTATGATGATTCCTGCTAAAGAGCTTGAATAATTATTTCATGATATTCGGAGTGTATCGCACAGGTAGTCAAATGTTGTGCGATATATTCTGTTTATCTGTTTGAAAACAGTAGACACGAGTATGACATATCGTTACTATTAGAAAATAGAAGAGCAACTATCGATATGATACAATAACATTCGATATGTCTTTATAAATTTCGGCTGAGACAGGTCGTCAGTTCTACAACCACCTTTAATCCGTAGTCGGTATCTATACCGACCATATACTATTATGTAATTTTTTACCGAAGGTTACTATATGTATCAAGACTTAGTCCAATTGGCTGATAATATTTGGTTGTATCCACGCGGTGATAACCTTGAAGTTGAACAACCAAATGTCGGCGCGGTGATTTTAGATAATATGACCATTTTGATTGATGCAGGCAACAGCCCCCATCATGCGCGAGGTATTATGGCGGCATTGGCTAGTATCAGTGCGCCACCCATTGATTATCTTATTTATACACATCATCATTGGGATCATGTCTTTGGTGGGATGGTTTATTCCGTTCCTTTTGTTATTGCTCATCAAAGCTGTGCCGATATTCTGGATACATATTCAAAAAAAACATGGAGTGCGACTCACCTCCGTGAAGAAATCTATCAAACCCCGAATATGCAAGGACGTAACCAGTCGATTATGAGTGCAGTGAGTGATTGGCGTGGGTTTCGGATTAACTTGCCGACGATTACATTGAGTCGTAGCTTATCTCTGTATCTTGACGGATTAACGATTGATATTTCCCATGTGGGTGGCAAACATGCTTCGGATTCGATAGTGGTTGGTATCCGAGAACGTGGTGTTGCTTTTATTGGCGATTGCTTATACGCTCCGCCTGTCCATAGTAGCGAAGAAGAACAACAAGTTCCAATTAAGGCAAAAGTCTTTAACCGCTTATTTGATGAGGGTTATGAAACCTTTATTGAAGGACATAGTAAACCCCTCGGCAAAAAAGATATTAAGCTCGCTCTCAAAGGTTTAATTACTTCGGACGATTAAGCCGACCTAAACGCGCTTTCATATGTTGCCATGAGATAATAACCAATACCCCTGCGAGTAGCCCACCTGAATTATCGGGAGTGGTGATGGGGGCTGGGATGAAAATGAGCATAAAGATAAAAAATGTAAAAATCCCCAACTTACGACGAAATGGATCGAGCTTGGTAATATCATCCAGTGGAACAGCATAAATCTTGCCGACAAATGCAAGCATTGCTAGTAATATAGCCCATATACTTGATACAAATAGTGTTAGAAATAAAGCGACTCCCAAAATTGGGATATATAGTTTGCGTGCAATATTGCCGAATAATGAATAAACAATATGACCACCATCAAGTTGACCGAGTGGAATTAAATTGAGTGCGGTGACAAATAAACCTGTCCAGCCAGCCCATGCCAACTGATTGAGCATCACATCTTCGGTTGCGGTTGGATAAAACTGTCCCAATGTGAATACTTTTGCAAACATATAGAGTAGAGAGTTACCCTCAACTGCACCCCCTGATACTGCAATGACAGGCGATGTGGCTAGACCGATGAATAAGATAGGAATGGCAAAAACTAAACCTGCTAAAGGACCCGATATACCAATATCAAATAGTGCCTTGCGATTAAGGATTGCGCCTTTTGTGACAATGACTGCGCCGAATGTCCCAAACGGGCTGAAGATAAATCCCGGAATGAAGTAGGGCAGGCTAGCAACAACTTTATGTTTACGCATCATGAACCAGTGAGCCATTTCGTGCGTGCCGAGAATCAATAAGATGCTGATGGTATAGGGTAATCCACGCCAAAATTGGAATACAAGATTTTCACTGAGTCGTTCTGCTAGTGCGGGGTTGGCAAGCCCGATTTCGCCAATGGCAGTAGCAGAGCCAATATAGAGTAGGCTGACAATGGTGAGGATTAATAAAATCATATTGGGGATTGGAGATGGTGTTTTGGGCTTTACCAGTCGTCCATCTAATATATGCACGGTATGGACAGGTTTCCCACCTATGACACTTTGACGAAAGAGTGCTGTCATATGATGTTCTGCTAGTCGAATATCAAGCTGTTGATAGGCTTCTTCTGCATCAAGTTTAAGCTGTCCTGCAACCGTCATGAGATAATCAACCTCACCTTGCACAATAATGGCGCGGTCTTCAATCTGTATAGCATCCCATTCAGGATATACACGTTGGTGAATGTCCATAACTTTTGTCAGGCATTTGATTGCCGTATCCAGTTTTTCTTCTATGGGGTCTTTGGGTGGGGCGGGTTTCTTTGGAATATAGACGGAATCATCAGAGGGGGCAGAGGCAGATTCGTGTAGCATAGTGGACTCCAAAATTGGGTACTGAACATATTCGAATTGAACCACAAATATGAGTAGAATACAAAGGTCGGCTGTATTTTTAATGACATATAGGCTGTCAGCGAAAAAGCGAGTAACATAATCATCAATATATGGATGGAGAGATTTTATGCTTGATGTTGCTGATAAATTTATAAACTTTCCCACATTAGAAACAGAACGTTGTCTACTGCGGTCTTTTGTGTCAGATGATGTTCACGATGTTTTTGACTATATGAGCGATGATAGTGTGACACAATATTTACCGTGGGATAGTGTGACAACCTTAGATGAAGCTCGCATACGGATGCAACGTTATTATAGGATTTTTAAAGAACAGACGGGATTTGTCTGGGCGATTGTGAATAAGTCGAATGATAACGTCATGGGAATGTGCCTCTTATTTCACTTCTCGCTAGACCACCACCGTGCAGAGATTGGTTATGCTTTGGGAGCAGACTGGTGGCGACAAGGTTTTATGACAGAGGTCGCATCGGCTGTGATTGATTATGGATTTGATGAGATGGGATTTCATAGCATGGAAGCAAAAATTGACCCTGCGAATGTCGGCTCACAACGCTTATTAGAGAAAGTCGGCTTTGTGCAAGAGGCTTATTATCGCGAAAATTACTATGATGAAGGCTTGGATAAATTTACTGATACGGCTGTCTTCTCATTGCTAAAATCAACTTGGATAAGTAAGGACTGACATAATGGCGGTTATACGGAGATAAGATGATAGCTATTTTCTCGAAAACAAAGCGTAACCACTTGCCCTTGATTGGCTTGCTTAGTGTCAATCTGCTGGTCGGTATTATGTCATCTCCGTTGAATAACTTTCGTGGTATTTATCTCAACGAAGTTTTGGAATTTCCATTATGGCAAGTCGCACAGTTTATTGCTTTGGGGCAGGTTTTGGGAATGGCTACGTCTCTATTGAGTGGTAGCTTGAGTGACCGTTGGGGGCATAAGTGGATACTGCTCATGGGTATCAGTGCAATTGTGCTGAGTAGTGCATTATTTATTTTTCGTACCCCGTGGCTTGTGTTGTTGTTATGGTGCTTGATGGGTGCTGGTATGGGATTGTCAGCAGTCAGCGGTCAAGGGTATCTGACATTGGTATCGGGGGCGGGTATATTGGGAGTTGCTTCGGCACTCTATAACTGGGGGCATACTATCGGTGGCACAATCGGCATACCGCTGGCAACGCTCATTTTGGGTGAAGATAATTATACGCAGATGGGCTTTACATTATTAGGGGTTGGCTTGTTTGCGATGTTCATTGCTAGCTTCTTGCCACACTTACAGACTGTTCCGCCATCCCAGACTCTAATAAGGGTTTCTGGTGGTTATGGTGTATTGCTCCGCAGAGATGTAGCTTTATTGGGATTACTTCGTTTTTTACCAACTTGCTATTATGGTGTCATGACCTTAATCCCCTTATTGATAAAACAACAAAGTGGTAGCAATGTTGCTGTTGCATGGTACGTGACGGGCAGTTCTATTTTTGCCTCTTTGGCTCAATTACTTGCTGGACGAGTTGCTGACCGATATGGGGTTCGCTTGCCGACTCAAATTGCCTTTGGTGCTATTTTGCTGGCAATTGTGGGTACAATTTTTACTGGACAATCGGTATGGGGTTTATATATTTTTGGATCATTGGGGATTGGTGCTGCATGGGCATTATCTACGCTCCTCCCTGGATTAGTGACAAGAGCAACTGAGCCAGAAATTCGTGGGCGTGTGTTTGGCATGTTGCATTTATTATGGTCGTTTGCAATGGCTCTTGGTACTCTGCTCGGCGGCAAATTCCTTGAAATTAATCTGATTGTGCCTTTTGTTATTGTTGGTGTACTTAATGTTATTGCCTTATTCTTGACGATACCCTTCTTCCAGATGACCGCGCCCAAAGTAGATATGTAAGAGTATGACCGAAAGCACATCACCTGTTAGAGATTTGATGAAATTACACTATAGGGAACACCCGTGAGTGACATTGAAGATAAAATTATTAAAATCGAAAGTGAAATTGAGGCTATGGTGAAGGCTGTGACAGATGAGAAGGTCTGGACGACACATTATGGCGCATTTGATATTGACCCTAAACATCTTGTTATTAAAGTTTGTGTTGAATCTGATGATGAGCGAGGTCGATTGCTTCGGAATAAGGTCTTACAAAGTCAACTACAGGATGTACTGGAAAAGCATCGTTACCCAGCTAAAGCGCGACCCAATGTGTCTATTGGCTTCGAGTCTGATGAGACGATTAATCGTGAATCTGGTGGTAATCCTCGCCATCATTGGCAATAAAATTGATTATCAGGGAGATATTTAAGGGTATGATAGCAATTATCCGCCATCGCTTGCGTCAGGATGCGTTACCTATATTGCTTTATCTGCTGACATTTATGGTGATGAGCTACCCTTTTGTGTTTCAATTGAATACTCACTTACCGATGGATAATGTCGATACGCATACGGCACTTTGGCAGAATTGGTGGGTGCTGGAGGCAGTGACAGAAGGCTATGACATTAATCACAGCCCACTCTTATTCTATCCCAATGGGTTGGATGTGACCTTACAACCGCGTCGTTGGTCGAGTCTGCCGATGTGGATACCCCTTTACTATCTATTTGATGACCCGTTGGCATTTAATTTAACAGCGATGTTGGGTGTTTTGCTTAAAGCCTACGGTATGTATTTAGTTGGCTTGATGCTGTTCAAAAAACGTATTCCTGCATGGGTGAGTGGGGCATTTTATGCCTTTTCTGCGACAAGTTTACAGATGGCTTTGCAACAACCAAATACAGGTGCGACGGAGTGGATTCCTTGGTTTATGCTGGCATATATGAGTGGATTATCTAGAATCCAACAACAAGGTTATTCCCGACAGATTGTTGGGCGGATGATTTTGGCAGGGTTGCTGTTCTCCTTGAATGTGTATATGAACCTCAAAATTGCTTTATTTGCGATGCTCTTAGGTAGCGGATATGTCTTCTTATATATGCTGTGGTATCGACTATGGCGATTCTGGGTATTTTGGATAGCGATGGTGATATTTGCAGTATCGGCTCTTGGATTTAGCTTGCCTATCTTGATGCCGACTTTGCAATCACCTAATCTCGAAGACGCGGTTGGTGATGAAGTGATTGTTGAACGCGGTGGTATTGATATTCTATCGTATGTCAAAGCTGACTTATCACGCCCGATTAATTATATGCAGAGCATTGCGAGTATGCGTGGTGAGCAACTTGAGGTGCAGAATATTCGTGGTATGTCACATGTTGGGTTTGTTAGTCTTGCCTTTGCGCTGATGGGTTTGTTGTATGCGGTTCGTGCCCAACGGTCGGTGATGATATGGGTGATACTGGCTGGTGTATTTTGGGCATTGAGTTTGGGATTGGATATACGATTTAAGCGGTTGGCGGTTGATATTGGTTTTACACCTTATGGCTTATTAGAAGATAACTTGATTTTTCAGATATTAAAATTCCCGTGGCGGATGTCACTTTTATTTCTCTTTCCCTATGCGTTATTGGTGGGGTATGGCTTGCATTATCGCCTTCAACCTTTAACCTTGAACCGCTTGCAATCGGGTTTGCTGATATTTACAGTTGTGATGTTGTTATATGGCACTAGTATTTTCCCAATTCCGACACGCTCAGCACCACGCCCTGCATATATCAATATCTTGGCGAGTATGCCTGATGGAGCAGTGATTGATTTGCCCTTTGGTCGGCATAATGCTAAATACTATATGTCGATACAGCGATTTCATAAGCGTCCTATGGTTGAAGGTATGATTGCACGGATTCCACCCACAGCACACGATTACATTAAAGCAAATCCTATATTAGATGTGATTCGTGAGGATGTGCCTGAACAACTTGAGAGCATATCTATACAGGTTTGGCGCGGTGCTTTGCAGAGTTTATTAGATGATAAATTTAGTTATATTATTGTGCATGAATTCGTTCCACAAACACAGACACGAATTGAATATCCCGCACAGTGGGTACTTGATTATTTTTCAGGATATGATGCAATCTATCAGGATGACGAAGTTCTCATCTATGACATTAAGTCGCTACTGAGTGGTTAGTGATTGCCAATTCTATTTGAATTCATCACTATTAATGTACATTAATTGATTTATGTAGACTATATTGATTATTATATTGATAATTTTATATTCAATCAATATTCTCTGTTACTTCGAGTTTGATTTTTGGATATAGCTTGATAATAATCCTCGCAAGTTTGCGTTGTTCGACTCTATGACTATACTTTGTTTGTAACAAGGTGAATAATTTATCTATACGATTGACTCATTTGGGGATTAAGCATGAATCATTATTTACAACCAGCAGGATTTTTGGGAACAGGGGCAAGTTTAGCCGCTGATGTAACGTTAATTGCGTATTTATTGTTGATTATACCGGGGATGCTTGCTGGCTGGTATTTTGCACGAAAGGGTATGCACCGCCCAGCTCATAAATGGACAATGATTACGATTACGATTGTGAATACGATTTTGATTTTAGGATTGATGGTCGTCGCTTATCGTTTTGATGTTGTCGATAATATTGGTAGTCAGTCTAGTAACTTTCGGTATCTGATGCCAACGATTCATGCTTTATTTGGTTTTCCTGCACAGGTCTTAGCGATTATTATTGTTATCAATATGTTACGTGAAGATAGTGCAGTGGCAGCAGCGAAGAAACGGGGCGAAACAGATCTCTCCAAATATTGGTGGAAAATAGCAAAACCTGTCATGCGTTTGACGATTGTTTTATGGTTGATTACAGCGACCTTTGGTGTGGTCTCCTACCTCATCCGCTATGATGTCTTGACCTTACAGAGTCCTGACACAACCATTGAACCTATTGCCACAGAAGAGCCAGAGCCGATTGAAACAGAAGAAGCCGAACCAATGGAAACGGAAGAAGCTCAAGCTGTAATGACAGAAGA
>CAYGTY010000030.1:30303-35877 GCA_964352825.1 uncultured Anaerolineaceae bacterium | reverse complement strand
ATGGAAACAGAAGAAGCTGAACCTGCTACAACTGAAGAAGCTGACAATTGAAGAGATGATCGCCCCGTTGTCACAGAAGAGGCTGATGATAGTGGTAAAGGACGTGGACGGGGTAGAGGGCGTGGTCGCGGTGGTGATGATGAAGACGATGATGACCGCGACGATGACGATTATGACTAAATCTATTGGGCTTTGATAACAGCCCCTGGGATAACGAAGCTGAAGTCATTATCTGTAATGTGTTGTGGTAACCCAAAGCCCTGTTTGATGTCTTGTGAGGCGATATTGAATAGGGTTTTTATCATATCCGCATTTTGTACTGGTGTTGCCATACGGGTTGTCCATGTATCAAAGTGCAAGCTCAGGTCGAAGGTATAAACAATTTCGGGTGTGAATCCTTGCTTTTGTAACATCAATTCCCATTCTGAGATACGATAATCACGAACGTGGGACGGGTCGCGCAAGAGTTCAAGAGTTTGCAAAAATGTATCTTGTGCATAATCTTCACGCGCCATGATGTCACTGATGATGAATGTTCCATTGGGTTTGAGGACACGCTTAAACTCACTTAAGGCTGTTTCTGGATTGAGCCAATGATGTGCGCTATAACGGGTTGCGACAATATCAAAACTATCATTCTCAAAGGGTAAATCTTCAACATCTCCGACTTGAGTGGTGACATTTGATACCCCTCGTTCTTCTGCTAATTGTATGACTTGGTCTAACATAGACGCTGTAAAATCATAAGCTGTGACATGTTGGACATGGGGCGCAAATGCTATGGCTGTATGCCCAGCACCGCAACCTGCATCTAAAACTAGGGTGGAGGGTGTGGTTGGTGACTGTTCAACCATCAAACGCAGGTCTTCACCACTGGCATGGACGGCACTTGTTCTATAATTGCTAGCAACATTATCAAATTGTGATTGAACATGTTGTTTTATGTCTTGCTTTGACATATAATCTCCTATGTTGATTAATTAATCAATATATATAATATAATCAATTATAAAATCAAGTTGACTTGTTGGGAAGGGTTATATCAGTTCATAAGAGTCCGATTTGGGAATTTGGGATAAATTTGGGATAAGTGGGTTTAATTTGGGATATTGCAATATCAACGAAATTAGATATACTTGTAAAAACCCAAATATCCACTTTGGGTATTTTTCGTGTTTAACTTGACAAACCTCTCCCATATCAGATATACTGCAAGTTCGCAGTCCTCTTTTTGATTGTAGTTTTGGGTTGCATAATAACAAAACATAAATCGACTTTTTATACATCAACCTCATATTCTATCGCAATTGACAGGTCGTATATGTATTTAAATGTAGCCTATAGTCATGGTCAGCGTAAGATTTTAGCCATCCGAGGAGCGCCACATTGAAACACTATTATAATGTAAAGAGCTATGCTCGTACGCCAGAAGTTCAAGAACTCCCGTCTTTGATTGATATTCAGTTACGGTCGTTTGAGTTTTTCCTTTATGAAGGCGGACTTTTGGAGTTATTCGATGAGATTAACCCTATCGAGAGCTTCAACGGGAATCTCCTATTATACTTCCCCGGCAATATTCCTGAAGCAAAAGAATTCGGGCTGAAGTATTGGTTTGAAGAACCAAAGTACGATGAAGATACATGTTTAGAACGCGATATGTCTTATGCTTCCCCATTATATGTAAGGGTTGCATTGGTGAATCGTGAACAAGGCGATGAAGTTATCACACAAGATATTTTCCTCGGCGATTTCCCATTGATGACGGAAAAAGGTACATTCATCATTAATGGTACAGAACGTGTTGTTGTCAGCCAGTTGATTCGTTCTCCCGGTGTTTATTTTGATGCTGAAGAAGAGCGTGCAACAGGTCGTTTGTTATCGAATGCAAAACTGATTCCTGACCGCGGTGCGTGGATGGAATTTGAAACACGCAAAACCGATTACATCACCATCAAATTTAACCGTAAACGGACAATTCCAGTAACGGTTCTGCTCCGTGCATTAGCGGCAGTGGATGATGGATTACCTGTTGAGATGTCACCTGTCAAAACGGGTGAAGACGATGAGATTCGGGCATTATTTGCGGATATTGATAACAACGAAACCCATCAATACATCGAAAGTTCATTAAAGAACGAACCTGTTTGGGATTTAAAGAAAAACCAGACTATCGCAGAAGCGGCATTGATTGAGTTCTACCGTCGCATGCGCCCTGGAGACCCTCCAACGCTGGACAATGCGCGTGAATATTTGACGGGTCAATTATTTGATCAACGTCGTTATGACCTTGAGCGCGTTGGACGTTATAAACTTAACCAACGTCTGCACTTGGAAGGTACGGTTGCATCAACCCACCGTACAATTACAAAAGCTGATATTGTTTCCTTAGTTGAACAGATGATTCTGATCAACAACGGTAAACGTGGTCGTGATGATATTGACCATTTGGGTAATCGTCGTGTGAAAACTGTTGGCGAATTGATTGGGAATAAATTACGTATTGGTTTGCGCCGTATGGAACGCGTTGTTAAGGAACGTATGTCCATCCGTGAAGCAGAACAATTAACACCTGTCTCCCTTGTTAACATCCGTCCGATTGTTGCGGCTGTTCGTGAGTTCTTTGGCTCGTCGCAGTTGTCCCAATTTATGGAACAAACAAACCCACTGTCCGAGTTGACACACAAACGTACCCTATCGGCTTTAGGACCGGGTGGTTTGCGTCGTGAGCGTGCGGGCTTTGATGTGCGTGATGTTCACCATAGTCACTATGGACGTATTTGCCCGATTGAAACACCTGAAGGACCAAATATTGGTTTGATTGGTCGTTTGGCGAGTTATGCACGGGTAAATGACTTGGGCTTTATCGAAACCCCGTACCGTAAGGTGACTAGCTTCCTTGATGTAGATGATGAGAATATCATTGGTCGTACTCTTCGTGATGATATCGAAGATAGTGATGATGAAATTATCATTGAAGAAGGGACTGTCATCGATGATGCAGTTCTCGCAACACTGAAGAAACATAAAGTCAAAAAAGTAGCGATTGTTCCTTTTGCGACTGGTGAAATTGAATATCTGTCCGCAGATTCTGAAGATCGCTATACGATCGCACAGGCGAATTCTGTTTTGGATGAGATGAGTCAATTTGTCTCCAATCGTATTTCGGCACGATATATGCAGAAGTTCTTGACTGTACCTCCACAACGTATTGATTATATGGATATTGCACCACGTCAGATTGTGGGTATTAGTGCGGCTTTGATTCCGTTCTTGTCTCATGATGATGCGAACCGTGCATTAATGGGTTCTAACATGCAGCGTCAAGCTGTGCCGTTGTTGACGCCTGATGTATCGGTTGTTAGCACGGGCATGGAAAGTCAAGCAGCGTTTGATAGTGGACAGGTTTTGGTATCTGATATCGAAGGTGAAGTATTGAGTGTTCAAGGACATCGCGTGATTGTGAGAGTTCCTGACGGCGAAGAAATCAGCTTCCACTTACGCAAGTATGACCGCTCGAATCAATCGACTTGTATTGACCAACGCCCAGTTGTCCACAAAGGGCAACATATTAAACCGGGTGATGTGATTGCAGATAGCTCTTCAACGCATCATGGTCATCTTGCTTTAGGACATGATGTATTAACCTGCTTCCTGTCATGGGATGGTGGTAACTACGAAGATGCGCTCTTGATTAGTGAAGATATGTTGCGGAACGATAAGTTCACCAGTATCCATATCGAAAAGCACGAAGTTGAAGCGCGGGATACGAAACTCGGTCCTGAAGAAATTACCTATGATATTCCAAATGTCGGCGAGGATGCACTCAAAGACCTAGACGAACGGGGTATTGTTCGTGTCGGTGCAGAAGTCGGTCCGAATGATATTTTGGTCGGTAAGATTACACCAAAAGGTGAAAAAGAACTCTCACCAGAAGAAAAGTTGCTCCGTGCAATCTTTGGTGAGCAAGCACGCGAAGTGAAGGATTCATCCTTGCGCCTACCACATGGTGATCGCGGTAAGGTTGTTGATGTTAAAGTCTTCACCCGTGAAGAACATCCTGATTTACCAGCAGGTGTCGAAAAGATGGTTCGCGTCAGTGTTGCACAACGTCGTAAGTTGACAGTTGGTGATAAGATGGCAGGTCGTCACGGTAACAAAGGTGTCATTTCTAAGATTGTTTCGATTGAAGATATGCCATACATTGATGGTGGTGTCCCTGTTGAGATTATCTTGAACCCACTCGGTGTCCCTGGGCGTATGAATATCGGTCAGATTTTGGAATTGCATACAGGTTGGGCAGCTGACCGTATGGGCTTCCGTGCAATCACCCCCGTATTCGATGGCGCACAAGAACACGAAATTCAAGCTGAGTTGGGTCGCGCATGGTTGATTGACTGGGCATGGAAATATACAACTGAACTCGCATGGGAAAACCACGAACGCTTGGCAGAAATGGGACAAATCTCCCCAGAAGAATTTGATGATGATATGCACGTTATCTGCGCTTACTTGATTGACAAAGTCGGTGATAGTGGACTGTATGATAACGAAGCAATTATCCTTGAGCGGAATAGAGTTTATGTCCGTCGTGTATCTGTTGCCGAAGCACTTCGTGACTTTGGTTTTGACCCAGAAGAAGTAATGGTTTACGATAACGAGGGTCTCTCAATCGAAACCCGCGATATTCGTGATAACAATGCGCTCGAAGTATCCTTACGCATGTGGATTCGTATAAATTCTGATGTTGAAATTGAATTACCTGATGGTTTAACAATTAAAGAACTCTTTGGCATCGCTGACCAAGTGATGTTTGAGACCGCTCAACCTGTTCCACATTATGGTAAACAAACCCTCTATGATGGTCGTACAGGTGAAGCCTTTGACCGTCACGTTGCAGTCGGTTATGTCCATATGCTCAAACTTGCCCATCTTGTTGAAGATAAAGCTCATGCACGTTCAACAGGTCCGTACAGTTTGGTCACTCAACAACCATTGGGTGGTAAAGCTCAATTTGGTGGTCAACGTTTCGGTGAGATGGAGGTGTGGGCACTTGAGGCTTATGGTGCGGCATATATCTTGCAAGAAATGCTCACTGTCAAATCCGATGATGTTCAAGGTCGTGTCAAGACTTATGAAAGTATCGTGAAGGGTGAACCGATTGAAGAACCCGGTATCCCAACGAGCTTCCGTGTTCTCGTGAAGGAATTGCAAAGTCTCGGCTTGGCAGTTGAAGCGATTACAGGCAGCGGTGATGTGATTCGCTTTGGTAAAGATGAAGAACAAGCCAAACGTCCACAACCTGAAACAGGATTACTCGGACTTGGCTCTGACTAAAATCTGATAACATAGAACAAAACCTTAAGGGGTACATCCACTGTGATGTGCCCTTTTTGTTTTATACTGGTTGTATGCCGTAGTAATATTAGCTAGAGGGTGGAATTTTATGAAAAATCGCATCACAATCATCGTTGTTCTTACATTAAGTGCTGGGATTATCGTTGCATTGGTTGCGATGCAGATGAATCAATTGACCTTTGGTAGTGGTATCGGAGTTGCTCCTGATGCCCCAACAAA
>CAYGTY010000030.1:17432-30203 GCA_964352825.1 uncultured Anaerolineaceae bacterium | reverse complement strand
TGAATCAATTGACCTTTGGTAGTGGTATCGGAGTTGCTCCTGATGCCCCAACAAATCCACCTAGTGAATCCTCTGCGGTGGATTTATATGAGCAGGGGATTGAGGCTTATTGGAATCATGATGAAAGCCTTGCTATTGATTTGCTGACACAAGTTATAGTCAGCGAACCTAATTTAGCGGAGGCTTATGCTTATCGAGGCGCATCATATCGTGTTTTGGACGATATGGCTGAAGCCTATGCTGATTTCACCCAAGCTCTAGAAATTGACTCTGAAAATGCGACGGCTCTAAGTTTGTTCTCCCGATGGTATCTTCAAGATGGAGATATAACAGAGGCTCTTTCCCTTGCTAATCAGGCCATCGAGTTATCTCCTGAAGATGCGCTTGTTTATTACAATCGTGCGCGTGTCTACCAGCGACAAAGTGATTACTGGTCTGCACAAGATGACTTGGACAGGACTATTGCATTAGATGATACACGCTCTGATTATTTCCATAATCATGGTTGGAATCTCAAACGCTTGGGACGAATTATGGATGCAATCGAAAGTATGAAAATTGCTGTAGAACTTGACCCGAATAATACTTATGCTCTGAATAGTCTGGGGTTGTATTATAAAGATACTGGACAGTATAACAAAGCGATGGAGATTGCTGACCGATACATTCAAATCGCCCCCAATGACCCTGATGCTTATAATTTAAAGGGGATTACATATAGTCGGCTAGGGAATTATCAGCAGGCCGTGACTGAATTTGAAAAAGCAATCGAAGTTGACCCGACCTATAGTGATGGCTATGTGAATTTAGGTGTCGATTATCGAAATTTAGGACAATTAGATGCGTCATTATCTGCGTTGAATACGGCACTGGAACTCGATCCACGTAATACAGATGGTTACTATAATCGTGGACTGACCTATCATGATTTGGATATGGATGATAAAGCTTTTGAAGATTATTCTAATGTTATTCGCTATGATCCCGACTATCATCAAGCCTATCTCAATCGAGGTAATATTTATCGTCGTCAAGGTGACTATGATAATGCCATTGCTGATTATGATCGTGCGATTGAAGTTTATCCTCAGTTTGGATTTGCGTATTGGAATCGGGGGATTGCTTATGGCTATGCGGGCGATTATGAACAAGCGATTGCTGATTATAATGTTGCTGCGATGATTTCCCCTAATGACCCCAAAATCTATAATAGCTTGGGAATTGATTATGCTAATTTAGGAGATTATCCTGCCTCAATTGAAGCATTTGAGATGGCGATTCAACTCAATCCTAATTATGGGCGTGCCTACTATGGATTAGGGTATACCTATGATTTGATGGGGGATGCTGAGCGCGCTCAAGAGAATTATCAGAAAGCCGAAGATTTGGGGTATCGACGCTAGTTAAATAAGTTGATAAACAGCTAGAGTGTGTCTGATTAGATGCACTCTTTTTGACTTTTGCTATGCTGACACTATCGTTCGTGTAGGAGCAGAAGCACATGGAAGAAAAAGAAAAAAACACAGAGAAAAACAAATTTAAAGGATATCCGATTCCGTTTCCTACAAAAGTTGAGATTCTCGCAATTATTATTGCTGGGATTCCACTATTTGCGAACTATACCTTTATCACCTCAGCGAATGGACGGGTGACCTCATATATTGATTATGTGGCGATTGCCTGTGGTGCGCTTGCTATGATTATTGGAGCAACAAATTATCGCTTACTCAAACGCACGACTGATGAAGACTTGCTCAAACGACGGATTGTATTTTTGGGTGTGATTGGCATGGGCGCATTCCAGTTGATACGTGGATTAGGATTGTTTATTTAAAGTTTGTTATCACTTTTATATGACTATGAAATGCAACTTTGCAATATCGTGTTATGCTCCATATAACGTCAATTGAGAGGAGTATTACAATGGAAGACAAAGCTAAGTTTCAAGGTCCACCCACTGAATTCCCTGATAAGAGTGAAATTGCTGGTATTATTGCGGCGGCGGCACCCTTTATTTGTAGCTTTTCCACCTCGTCATCGGTCAATGGAGTCACTGTTTCATCAACTGATTATGTAGGGATTGCATTGGGGATTGTTGCAGTTTTGATTGGCTTGAGTACCATCCGTTTATGGAGTACAACAGCTCCTGAAGATTTGATGAAGCGCCGTGCTGCCACAGTTGTCATTATTGGCTTAGGTGCGTTCCAATTGGCGCGTGGGTTAGGTCTCTTTATTTAGCTTAAGTTCATGGGTTTGTATGCTATCATGGATGTAGTGTGGATAGCCTAAAGGATACCTATGGCAAAACAAACCCTGAAATATTGCCCCATTTGTAGTACAGAACTCACCAAACGCGAAGAAGGTGGTCGTCTGCGGTCTGCCTGTGATAATTGTGGTTATGTACATTACGTTAACCCAGTCCCCGGAGTCGGTCTATTAATTGAAAAAGATGGTGGATTGGTATTAATCAAACGGGGTCATCCACCGCATAAAGATGAATGGACATTGCCGAGTGGTTTTGTCGAAGCTGATGAAAGTGCAGAAGAAGCTGCGATCCGTGAAGCAGAAGAAGAGACGGGGCTTAAGGTCGAGATTATTGAATTAGCTGCGATTAACTCTTTCCCCGAAGGACCGCCTGTTAGTGGAATCATGATATTTTATCGAATGCGACCGATTGGCGGACAATTGCAAGCAGGTGATGATGCGATTGATGCGAAGGTGTTTGCCCCTGACGAACTGCCGATTTTGCCATTTCGTACACATCGCGAGATGGTGGCAGAGTGGTTGGATAAATACTCGGATTTCATTGGACGTGAATCCCAACAGACTACACCCCCTGAGTTTATGATCCGCTTAGCCAAAGATAGCGACTTGGATGAAGTTTTGGCGTTGCTGGGGATGATTCCTCAAAATTGGAACCTCACACAAGATGAATGGAAGGCGATTGTTTTGCGCTTCCGTGAAGTATCAACTGTCGAAGTTTTTGTGGCTGAATCTGCTCTCACGGGTTTGATTATGGGATGCGTGACGCTATCGGTTGTGCGATCATTAACGGAAGGTATGGGCTTGATTAACGATATGGCAGTATTGCCAACTTATCAACGGCAAGGGGTCGGTGCAGAGTTATTAGAGGCTGTCATGCGCCGTGCTTCTGAGCTTAATTTACGTTCTTTGTGGGTCAATGAACAACGTGCCAATGACCAAGCCCGAGCTTTTTATTCAGCACTTGGCTTTTCCCAAGGTGGCATTCTCCAACTTAAGATAAGGTAACATCATGCGTGATTTCAAACCTGAACTCCATACTTATACCAGTGAAAATATCCCTTCCGCCTATGAACATCAGATTCGTTCATTTATCCGTATGGAATGGTGGGATGGCTATCAACATAGTGTGAATCCGCCTTTTGGAAATCCTGATTTCAATCCACAACATTTTGTCTTAGTCGAAGAAGATTGCTTGTATGGCGCGGCAAGAGTTAATCGAACAATGATTGAACATCAGAGGCAGTTGTATATCTGTTATGGGCTAGGTGGTGTATTTACCTATCCAGCTTTTCGTAAAAGGGGGTATGGCGAGTGGGTTGTCCGTGAAGCGACGAATTATATCCACCAACAAGCTGATGCTGATATTGCTGTGTTGTGGACACTCACTCATAATATTGCATTTTATGAACGCAATGGTTGGGAACATCCACCTAATATTCGTATGATGATTGGCGATCCACTCAATCCCTATCGTTCATCAGAAGAGTTGATGATGTTGTTCATCTCTGATAAGGCAAAAGCCAATCGCCAACAATTTGAATCACACGATGTGTACTTTGGTAAAAATGCTTGGTAGTTAATTGTTTCCAGCTATTTCCTGTAACACCCAAGTATTCCCATCGGGGTCAGCGAAGGATGCCATTTTGATACCCCCAGAGTATTCGATGATGTCACTGATGGGTATGTCATTTTCTAGCAGATGTTTTTGTAAACCATCAATTTTATTTACAACGAGGTGTAATCCACGAATCGACCCCGCTTGCATTTGGTCAAACGCTTCCATACCTGTGCCGATAACAATAGAACATCCTGAACCGTGCGGTGTTAGTTGGACGACCCGCAGCCCATTAGGAGTAACATCATGATCGAGGCTAAACCCTAACTTGTTTTGATAAAAATCGATGGAACGATCAACATCTGATACAGGTAGCATTACAACTTCTAGTTTCATCACAAATTTTGTATCTGTGCCTGTCATTTATTTCTCTCCTACATTACGAATCAAAAGTTTACAAATGCTAATGTCGATTGTAGATCATTTGTTCTTATTTGTAAATCGAAGTGAGGGATTAAATAGGTTTTGGCAGATTCCAGCGCCGACGAAGGGCGAGTAAACGAACTAAGAATGTGATAGATGCGCCCAGAAACAGGGCAAGATTATTATCAACTTGGCTATGGTGTAATAGAACAAATACACCTGCACCAGACATTGCCGCCGTTGCATAAATATCACGCCGCAGGACAACAGGAATCTCATCAGATAATAAGTCGCGTATCATACCGCCTGCTGTTCCTGTCATAGCACCCATGATAATAGCGATGATTGGATGATAGGCAATGGCTGTTTGTGCGCCAATGACACTAAAAGTTGCTAGCCCGATAGTGTCGGCTAACAGTAAGGTTCGACGTGGAAAGGGGATTGTGCCTGATGCAAAAAATGTAAAGATTGCAGAAATAACGCAGATAACGATGACTTCAGGTTGCGAAATCCAGAAGACAGGTAAATGACCGAGTAGAATGTCGCGTAATGTGCCACCACCGAGCGCAGTGACCAGTGCAATCACAATGACCCCAAATATATCCATTTTTTTTTGCTTGCCAATGAGCGAACCCGTAATGGCAAAAACGGCTGTTCCAAAAATATCAAGTATAAAGAGCAAAAGTCTGTCCTTTGACCAGTGGATAGAGTGCCACTTTCCCATACTTACCTTGAGTAAACAATCCCGAACCGCATTAAGCAACGAAAGTTTATTTTCATGTTATAGTAAAGTTGCAATTTGTAATGATAAACCAGCGTGGGGTCTGAGTATATGAGTGCATTAAATCCGCATTTGGCATGGGTCGGTGGATATTTCCGACGTGACGAAGGTATTGTATCGGGAACATATATTGCAGAATATCGCCTAACCGATTTGATGAACAAGGGCTTGATTGATAAGCGTGATGGTGCGAAGTTTCTGGCAGAGAATGGCTTAACCGATTTTTATTGGGAACTGACATGGCCTGAAGATTTTGATACACCCGATGATTTTTTGGTTGACCGTATTGCAAACGTAGATGGATACTCTATATTCATTCACGGTTGGACGGGGAATCATCTGATTTGGGAAGAATTGCCGGGGATGGTTGTTTTAGCAAATCGTCAATTGGTCGGGATTTCGGTTGACCATAACGGCTTTGGTCTGACCTTGTTTGAAAATCAATCGCCACCACTTGAGGATTGTAATCCGCCTGCTGCGATGAAGACCATTCAACGATGGATGGATTTAATTAAAATTCGTCGTCAACCGGGTGGGGGTAGACAGAAGGTCATTAACCTCATCGGACATAGTATGGGCGCAGCAACCCTCTTTTACTTAAATCCGATTTTATGGTCATATGGTGAGGTCACACGCTATTCGCTTGCCCCAGCTTTATTATTAGAAGATGAAATGCACAAGGCATTCTATACCACACTCGGCTTGGGGATTGGGATATTACAGCGGATTCCTGTATTGGAGATTGTCGAGCGATTTATTAAACCTGCGATGGTACGGACATTGGCATCGGGGGCAAGTCCTGATGTGAAGAAAATTCACTCTCAGCAATATGAAGATACGCCACGCGGTATTACTGGGTCGACTTTTATGGCGATGGGACGGCTCAAGAATTATGAGATTGCCCGTGATTGGGATTTGTTTCGTGTGATGCTCGGTCACCGTGACCCATTGGTTGGTTTGGTGGATATGATGGATTTATTGGGAGAGTTGGAGTTCCCAGCAGGGCATGTACGCGTTGTTCCCGGAACACACTATATGTTTAGTGTCGGTCACGAAACACCGATGAATGCTTATCAACATGCTCAAAACCGTGAGTTAGTTGTAAAAGATATTTTGATGCTTCACTCGGATGCCATGAAACGCCAAAAAGATGGACAATGGGTGGGATAAGCTAATTCGTAAACATAGTAGAAAGTCAAAAGTCGCTCACTACGGGCGATTTTTATTTAGATGAGTCAGGTGTTTACGCGTTATCTGTGTATATCTCATGATTACTCATCGCAATAGATAGGGGACTAGATGCAAGCAAAAACAATAACGGGTCGAGACATCAATCACAAACCTGCTGAGTTAAGCGTCGATAGACTCACGTGGAGACCGGGAGCTTATGGACTGGTCTTTAATGAGCAGGGTCAGATTCTTGTTGTCGAAAATACAGTCAACAAGCGTTATGAATTCCCCGGAGGCGGTGTTGATATTCACGAACCTTTTGAAGCGGGACTTATCCGTGAAGTATGGGAAGAAACAGGTTTAAGAGTCGAAATTGATGAATTCATATTATTCGATGACGAATTTTTCCTCACACCCAGCGGTAGACATTGGCATACGATTAAGTGCTTTTACCGCTGTCATGTGATTCATGGCGAAATGCGAAATACGATTTTGGAAGAAGAACCGCTTGAAAACCCACAGTGGATAGCCCCGTCGATATTAACAAAAGATAATTTGACAATCGGGTGGGATGCGTTAAAAGCGGTGGAAAGTAAAAAGTTTAAGGTGTAGGTGTAAATGTAGCTACCCAGGCTTCCGTTTCATGAGGTAGTTGGGTTTCCCAATAGTTGATGCACTCAACATCTAAACAACTGTGTATATTTCTAAATATATAATTGCCTAATGTGTTGAATATAAGAACTAGTGCAACCATAATGAGCAATACTAAGATCAAAATAAATAGGGCTCGTTTTCGAGTTAATCGAAATCGATGTGGACGTTTCTTCTTTTTAGTTTTATCTGACATACTTTCACTTTCAACAAAATACTGAAAAAGCCTCGCAATATTTCCCTATCTTAGGGTACAATAGAAAACCGTTAGAAAATTCAACATAAATTAGAGTTTAGCATTTCTTGATTTTGGTCAACTTATATGCTAATCTCTGTATAATTCTAGTTTGTTACAAAAAGCACAAATGGTTGGGGCAAAACAAAATGACTGTCCTTGAGTATGGTCCCATTGGGGCACTCTTAGTAATAGCAATTGGTCTAGCATTTATTATCGCAAATATTTCGCGGGTATTCGGTCCACACAAACCGACTTATCGTAAACTCGTCCCTTATGAAAGTGGGATGAAGCCGATTGGTCCAGCGGTGCGTCGCTTGCCAGTGAAGTTTTATTTAGTTGCGGTATTGTTCATTATCTTCGATATCGAAGTAATTTTCTTTTTACCTTGGGCGGTTACCATGCGTGACCTCGGGGTATATGGTCTTGCCGTTATGGGGGTATTTACCCTGATATTGGTTGTTGGTTTCATCTATGAATGGAAGAAAGGTGGTTTGGAATGGGAGTAAGCTCCAAGCTCGGTAATCTGGGTGTTGTTACGACCACCGTTGAGCAAGCTGTCAACTGGGCACGGACTGGCGCAATGTGGCCACTCTTGTTTGGTTTGGCTTGTTGTGCAATTGAATATATGAGTTCGCAGGCATCAAGTTATGATTTGTCACGTTTTGGTATGGAATTAAACCGCGCGACACCTCGTCAAGCCGATTTGCTGATTGTCTCTGGACGATTAACGCGAAAGATGGCACCTGTAATTCGTCAATTGTACGATCAAATGGCTGATCCCAAGTGGGTTATCTCGATGGGTGATTGTGCATCTTGTGGCGGCGTATATAACAACTATGCGATTGTCCAAGGTGTTGATGAAATTATTCCTGTTGATGTATATGTGGCAGGTTGCCCACCTCGTCCTGAACAATTGTTACATGGTATCTTGACCTTGCATGAAAAGGTTAAGGGCGAGCGTATTAGCGACTGGGCATAAATAGATGACTATGTAGGGGGATGTGCATCATGTCCCCTACAGTATGATGTTATTGATAAATAACAAAGGTAACGATTAGATGGAAATTCCAGCAAAGAAAGACCCTGTAGAAGCGGTCAAAAAGGCGTTTGGCGACGCTGTTTTGCATGTTAAAACATTTCGTGATGAGACAACAATTGTTGTTGCGCCAGAACGTTTACCCGAGGTCTTAGACTTTTTACGGGTAACATCAGGATTAATCTATAATTTATTATCTGATATTAGTGCTGTAGATTATTTCCCGAATGATTATGGTGATGATTATGACGGCGACGGAAAAAACTTCCGCCCAGAACGTTATGGTGTGTCTTATCACTTATTATCCATGTTGTATAACCGTCGCATCCGTGTGAGGACATTTGCAACAGAAGAAGACCCCAGTATCCCGACAGCAACTGTCGTATGGCCTGCTGCAAATTGGCTAGAACGCGAAATCGCTGACATGATGGGGATTACATTTGAGGGACATCCCGATGCACGGCGTTTATTGATGCCAGATGATTGGAATGGGCATCCACACCGTCGCGATTATCCGCTGGGTAAAGAGACTGTTGCCTTCTCCTTCAATATTGAAGAAATTAGCAAACACAAACCCTTCGCCAAGAAGTAGTTTCTGAGGTTATTATGGTAGTTGCAACGCAAACGCAATCAATTGAAGAACAACGCAAGTGGGAAGGTAGCCTAGCAGAACTTCAGGGGCTAGTTTCTGAACGAGCAATGACAGGCGAAACCATGTTACTTAATATGGGACCCCATCATCCCAGTACACATGGTGTTTTGCGCCTTTTGCTTGAACTCGATGGTGAAGAAATTGTCACCTGCTTGCCCGACATCGGCTTCCTACATACGGGAATCGAAAAGTCGATTGAAGATAAAAGTTATGAAAAAGCTGTTCCGCTGACAGATCGTATGGATTATCTGTCGCCGATGTCAAACAATATGGCATTTTCATCAGCAGTGGAAAAACTGGTTGACCTTGATGTGCCTGAACGCGGTCAGATTATTCGTGTGATTTGCCTTGAATTGGCACGTTGTGCGAGCCACCTTGTTTGGCTAGGTACACATGCGATTGACATGGGTGCGATGAGTGTCCTCTTATATGCTTTTCGTGAGCGTGAACGTATCCTCGGTATGTTTGAAATGCTCTCAGGTCAACGTATGATGAGCAGTTACATTCGTCCCGGTGGTGTATGGCGCGATGTTCCTGACGACTTTATCCCAACGCTCAAACAATTCTTAAATGACTTCCCCGCAAAAGTTGATGATTATGAAGCCCTCTTGACAAACAACCCAATCTGGAAAGACCGCGCCCAAGGTGTTGGCGTGATTGAACCTGATGTTGCTTTGGCATATGGGATGACAGGTCCATCTCTGCGTGGTAGTGGTGTGAATTGGGATTTACGTAAAGCACAACCCTACAGCGGTTATGAAACATATGAATTCAATGTTCCACTCGGTGAACATGGTGATGTCTATGACCGTTACTTCATTCGTATTCAAGAATTCCGTGAGAGTATGAAGATTCTCCACCAAGCAGTTGAACGATTAGAAAAAGTCAAAGGACCGTTCCGCTCAGAGAATCATAAATTCTGCCCACCATTGCGAAGCGAATTAGGGACAAGCATGGAAGCGGTTATCCATCACTTCAAGTTATGGACATATGGTTTCGATGCACCAGATGAAGAAATCTATAACGCAATTGAAAGCCCCCGCGGTGAAATTGGTTGTTATATTCATGGGACAGGCGCAAACAAACCTCGCCGTGTCCACTTTAAGACACCGTCATTTATGCACATTAGTGCGATGCCGGTAATGACAAAAGGTTATTTATTGGCAGACGTGGTAGCAATTATCGGTAGTATCGATATTGTACTCGGCGATTGCGACCGCTAAAGGATAGACTATGGCGATTATTGGGAATTCCAAATACGAAGAACGCATTCAGCGTCATCTTGCAAAATACGAAACCAAGCGGTCAGCGGTGATGCCATTGCTCTATATCGCACAAGAAGAATATGGCTGGGTTAGCCCTGAGGGTATCAATGAAGTTGCCGAAATCCTCGACCTCGACCCAACTCAAGTGAAGTCTATCGCTGGTTTTTATACGATGTACTCGGAAAAGCCGAAGGGTAAATATTGGTTACAGGTCTGTACAGACTTGCCTTGTGCCCTTAAGGGAGCGGATGATTTCCATGCATGGTTGAAGAATGAATTAGGTGTGGAGGAAGGTGGGACAACAGAAGACGGCATGTTTACTGTTGAACATGTAATGTGTCTCGCCGCATGTGATAAAGCCCCGATGCTTCAATGCAATTTTCACTATGTCGAAGATCTTGACGAAGAAAAGATGCAAGGTTTGTTGGCAAAGTGGCGCGAAGAAGCAACCAAACTGGCAAACGAGTAATAAAGGACTGAGGCTTTAGACTATGGAAAAAGGTAAACATATTCTATTACGTGGTCGAGACATCGAAAACATTGACCAGATTGATGTATATGAAAAGCATGATGGCTTCAAAGGGTTACGGACTGCGCTGGGTATGTCATCTGGTGAAGTTATTGACCAAGTGAAGGCATCTGGCTTGCGTGGTCGTGGTGGTGCAGGTTTCCCCACAGGTGTAAAGTGGAGCTTTATTCCACAAAATGAACCTGTTAAATATGTGACTGTAAACGCAGATGAGAGCGAAACAGGAACATTTAAAGACCGTGAAATCATGGAAACAAACCCTTATCAATTGATTGAGGGTGCGCTGATTTGTGCGTATGCGATTCAAGCAAAAGCTGTTTATATCTATTTGCGTGGCGAATTTTGGGATGTTGCTCATCAACTTGATGACTGTATCGAAGCCATGCGTGAAAAAGGATATGTCGGCGACGATATTATGGGGTCTGGGTTTAATTGCGAAGTTTATACTCATCTTGGCGCAGGTGCTTATATCTGTGGTGAAGAGAGTGCTTTGCTTAATAGCCTCGAAGGGTATCTCGGTCAACCCCGTGTACGTCCACCATTCCCTGCTCAAAAGGGCGGTGGTCTCTATAAAGAAGCAACTGTTGTCAATAATGTTGAAACATTGGCAAACTGCCCATTTATTATGCGTGAAGGTGCAGATGCGTTTAAGGCATATGGTACAGAACAAAGCGCAGGCTCAAAGATTTTCTGTGTCAGTGGTCATGTGAAGAACCCCGGTAATTATGAACTACCCTTTGGGACAACCTTCCGCGAATTGCTTTACGATTATGCGGGTGGACCTCTGCATGATGACAAACCATTTAAGGCAATGTTGCCATCTGGTGGCTCAGGACCGATTGTGCCATTAAGCGACGAAGTGCTTGATACCAAGATGAGTTATGAAGATACACCTAAGATTGATACCATTATCGGTTCAGCGTCTATCATTATTATGGATAGCTCTGTTGATATTACTTGGGTTGCGTCTAAAGTGACAAAATTCTTCAAGCATGAAAGTTGTGGTAAATGCACCCCATGCCGTGAGGGAACTTACTGGCTTGATAAAGTCATTGACCGCATCATGGATGGTCGTGGAACGCCTGAAGATGTGAAGCGGATTGCAGATGTCGCAGGCAATATGCAAGGAACAACCTTGTGTGCGCTAGGTGAATTTGCAGCGAATCCGATTATTCATACGATTAAGCACTTCCCTGATGATTTTGCACAGCATGTTGAACAAAAAGAAGCTGCTGCAGGGGACTAGTGCATGACGCATGAGTCATTTACAGAGTCGGAGTTTGTGTCAGAAGACGAGATGCAGACAACCGACTCTTATTCTGTGAACGATACGGAGAGCGCGGATGCGGACCTTCAGCATTCGACCTATCAAAAGCAGGAAAATTGGTTTGCACGGATTGCTGGTTTTTTCTTTATGACACCAGCACAGCGAGAAAGACAACGCTCACGACGATTACGCGAACTGAATGTGAGTATTGAGTATTCGCCAGACTCCGCCACTTTATATGTTTTGCGTGGAGAATTGTTTTTAGAACGCAAGGAATATTACTTGGCGCAAGAAGATTTTGAAACTGCGCTTGAGATTGCAGAAGCAGTTAACCCCGAAGACGGCTGGGGAATCATCGAACAAGTGATGCGTGATAGAGCATTGGCTGGATTAGAAAAGACACGGGGAGTTTAAGATAATGCAGGAGAAGCCAAAACGCAAAACCACATCAAAATTCAAAAAGATTTTCTTGTCGTGCTCTGTTTTTCTTGTTTTATGTATCGGTTTATTTGCTGGAATGTTTGCCCTTATCCTTCCGATGCTTGAATCATTAACAACTACAACGTCTACATTTATGGAAGCGTTGCAAGATGAGGATTATGAACTGGCAATCAAACAGTTATCGACTGATCTACAAGTCCGTGCAAATCAGTCGAACGCACTTGAGAGTTTAATTGAAGAATATGATGCAAGGCCTGTATCTTGGTCGTTTAATAATCAGAGCTTTGAAAATAATTTCGGTCAGGCGACTGGTCGAGCTACTTTATCTAACGATGAGAGTGTGGCGTTTATGTTGAGGCTTCAATCGGGAGATAATGGTTGGAAGATAACCTACTTTGAGTGGGGATATGTTTCAAGTGAGAAATTTTAGAAAGCATTTTTAACGCGTTTTAAAAGAGAGAAGGTGGAGGCGTAGATGTCCGACACGGTAACAATTAA
>CAYGTY010000030.1:0-17332 GCA_964352825.1 uncultured Anaerolineaceae bacterium | reverse complement strand
CGCGTTTTAAAAGAGAGAAGGTGGAGGCGTAGATGTCCGACACGGTAACAATTAATATTGACGGAAAAGAATACGAAGTCGAAGCTGGAGCAAATCTGGTTGATGCAGCAAAGTGGCATGCAGGGAATGATATTCCTGTATTTTGCTATCATCCAAAAATGGATCCAGTTGGGATGTGCCGTATGTGTCTGGTCGAATTAGGGACACCGGGGCGTGACCGTGCGACAGGTGAACTGATGTTAAATGATGATGGGACACCCCTGATTCGTTATTTCCCTAAATTACAGACCGCCTGTACAACCACCGTTAGCGATGGGATGCACATTAAGACCAATACACCACAGGTTCTAGAAGCCCGTAATGATGTGTTGGAATTTTTGCTGAGCAGTCATCCACTCGATTGCCCTATTTGTGATAAGGGTGGTGAATGTCCATTGCAGAATCTCACGATGCGTCATGGACCTGACTCATCGCGTATGTATTTTGATGATAAACAACATTTGGAAAAACATTACCCACTGGGTGATTTGATTTTCCTTGACCGTGAACGCTGTATCCAATGTGCGCGTTGTGTCCGCTTCCAAGATGAAGTTGTCGGCGATGATGTGCTTGGCTTCCATGAGCGCGGTCGTCGTTTGCAGATTATCACCAACTCTGACCCTGGGTTTGATACTTACTTCAGCGGTAATACAACCGATATTTGCCCTGTGGGTGCATTAACCACAGGTGACTTCCGCTTTGGTGCGCGTCCATGGGAATTAACAGAAGTTCCGAGTATCTCCCCGTGGGATGCGGCAGGTGAAAATATTAGCTTAAGCATACGTCTTGACCGTGATTTTGACGGTAAAGCAATGATTAAACGTGTGATGCCTCGCCAAAATGAATGGGTAAACGAAATTTGGATTAGTGATAAGACCCGTTTTGGTCATCACTTTACCCGTAGTGAAGCCCGTGCCTTACGCCCGATGATGAAATCTGGCGATAGTATGCGTGAATCTGTCTGGAATGAAGTCTTACCGAAATTAGCAGAAGCTCTAAAAAATGCAGGTGGCGATGTATCAGCCATTGCTGGTAGTAGCATGCCCAATGAAGACCTCTGGGAACTTCGCCAATTGGTAGAAGGACTGGGTGGCTCACGCTTGGGAACATGGTCAACACACGGTGGGGCTGAACTTGTCGCACAAGTGGGTGTTGGTGCAGATACAAACCTTGGGCAACTCGGTAAGGGTGATGCGATTCTTGTGATTGCAAGTGACCTCGAAGAGGAAGTTCCTATCTGGCGTTTGCGTCTTAAGCAAGCACAAGATAGAGGAGCATACTTAGTTGTTGCCAATTCACGCCATACTCGCTTAGAAGATTTTGCTGTACAAGGTACACGCAATGATAAAGTTGTCATCGGCGATGCGATTCGTTATGGTGCTGGTGATGCTGTCAATGTGATGGCGAACCTCAAGAAAGACCATAAAGACATTGCAAAGACTTTGGCAGATGCTGAAAACCTCGTGATTGTTACGGGTGCTGAAGGCTTGACACTCGATGGCAGTAAAGCACTGGCTCAAGCAGCAGCAAACTTCTTGATTGATAGCGGACATGTTGGTAAAGCAAATAATGGTTTGCTCTCCACATTACCCGGTGCAAATGGCATGGGGCATTATTACCTTGGGTATAGCCCAGAAACAACCGCAGACATTATTGCAAATCCACCAAAGGTGTTGATTGTTGCACAAGCTGAATTGCTTGATGATGACCCAACAGCTAGCGAATGGTTGGATAAAGTTGATGTTGTGATTTATGCGAACTTCTTTGCTGATGCAACGGCTGAAAAAGCAGACTTTGTATTGCCAATTCAAACATTTGCAGAACGTGATGGTACATTCGTCAATGGTGAACGTCGCGTCCAACGCTTCTACACTGCACAAGGTCCAATGGGTGATGCTTTACCTGCTTGGAAGTTGTTCGGTAGCTTAGGTCAACAACTTGAGCAAGGTCGCCTGCAACCATCGGCAGCGGCAGTCATGCTTGAAATTTCAAAGAATGTTGATGTATTTGATGGCTTGCGCTATAAAACACTTGGCAAAGTTGTTCGCCAGTTCCCTGATGTCGGTGGTAAAGATTTATATTATGGTGGTAACGCCTACTCGAATAAGGGTGGTATCGGTGTACAGATTCCATCAGTGGCTGATAATGGTGATGTTAAAGCTGGTAAAGTTGATGCACCATCAGCACTTAAAGCAGGCAAAGACGAAGTTGTGGTGATTCCTACCACAAGATTGTATAATCGTCAGCAGAATTTCCGTCCAACATTATTGGTTGAACCTCGTATCCTTGCACCGTATGCTGTGATTAACAGTGAAGATGCAAAGGCAAAAGGAATTAGCCAAGGGGATGTTGTTGAAGTTGTTATGAGTAATACAAGTGTCCGTGTTCGTGCCAATGTCAGTGACGAAATTGCAAAGGGTTCAGTTGCATTACCTCGTCATTTGACAGAGACAGTAACACCGATGGTTGTGACAACGGGTACAATTAACAAGGTAGCAGAAGCAATTGCTTCCGGTGACTAGGGAATAGAGGATTGTAACGTTATGAGTTTGAGTCGAAATCAAAAGATAGGAATTGGTGTAGGTCTGCTGGCAGGTGCTGTCATCACCCTACTCCTAATCATTAGCAATTTGGGTGCAATTGCCACTTGGATTGGTTTTGATGAAGCAGGTAGCTTGAACGGGCGTGAAGGCGCAATCGGGATGTTATTAAATCCTGAAGCTCGCGTTCAAAACCTTGTTCAATGTGATGACCATGCTGGCTGTTCTGCTGTATGGCCGATTATCTTCGCGGGTGGTTTTGCATTCGTGATTGTGACAGGCTTTGCATATACCACATTGCTTGAACGTCGCTTGTTATCATTCTTTCAACAGCGCGTTGGTCCTAATCGCGTCGGTCCGGGTGGTTTTTTACAACCTGCGGCAGATGGGGTAAAGCTGGTCTTTAAAGAAGATTTAATGCCAGCAGGGGCGGACAAGTGGGTGTATCGAATCGCCCCGATGCTCAAGATGACACCTGTGCTATTAGTTGCGGCAGTGATACCCATGGGACCCGATTTGGTGTTACCATGGTTTGCGCCTTCATTAGGGGATATTTGGTTCCAAGTTCCTCAAGCCTTGCTTGATTCAAATGTCGGTATCTTATGGGTTGTTGCGATTACCAGTATCGCGACCTATGGTGTCGTGCTGGCAGGTTGGTCAAGTGATAACAAGTATGCGATGTTGGGTGCTTTACGTGCATCGGCACAGATGATTAGTTATGAGTTGAGCATGGGCTTGGCTTTGGCTGTTCCTGTGATGATTGTCGGTAGTATGGCATTCGGCGATATTATTGACGCACAACGTAATATCTGGGATTGGTTTGTTTTCCAAAATCCATTAGCAGCCGCGATATTGATTATTGCTTTGCTCGCAGAAGTCAGTCGCGCACCATTTGATTTGACGGAAGCGGAACAAGAACTGACACAAGGCTATATGACAGAATATAGTGGTATGAAGTTTGCGCTGTTTATGATGGCTGAATATATCGGTATGATTGCTGTGAGCTTTGTTGCAGCAGCGACATTCTTTGGGGGCTATCATTTATTCCCAATGGACGCAACACCGATACTCGCGCCTGTCGTATTCTTAGGTAAAGTTGTACTTTTCCTTTGCGGTATGATTTGGATTCGTGCGACACTCCCCCGTATTCGTTATGATCGTTTGATGCAGTTTGGCTGGAAAGTCATGATTCCGTTGGCGTTGCTCTCGGTAGCATGGACTGCAATCTCAGTTGTTATTGGTGATTCTGTTGGTGGCGGTGCATATCCACTTATTTCTGGTGCTGTGTTTGTGCTTGTCTTGGCTGGTGGTACATTGATGTTACGTCGCCTCGGTGATGATACAAGCGAAGAAGCTATCCCAATGGAAGATGACCCAATGTACACGGGTGAACGCAGTGGTATTGCGTGGGGCTTAGTACACTTGGTTGGCTTATTGGTCGCGATTCCCGTTGGTTTTATTAACTTTAATATACGGGCATTAGAAGGTATGGCGAGCTTTGGACGGACACCAGAAGAAGATCGTGCATTAGAAAGTGGCGAAACCGCTATCACTACAACAGGTGGCGGCGACTAAATTGTGTGAAGTTACGATGCTTGAGGGATATAATACCCTCACGCATCTTTTGATTAATTTTTGAAGTTGAGTCTAAAAAGGTTGCTGTTTTATGAATGTTATTAAAGGTTTTGCAACAACCTTCAAACATCTTCTTGAAGAGCCTGTGACGATTCAGTATCCTGAACAGGTGCAGAAGTTCCACGACCGCTATAAAGGACGGCATCATTTGCGTCGTTATGAAAATGGTCTGGAAAAATGTATTGGTTGTTCCTTATGTGCGGCAGCATGTCCTGCGGATGCAATTTGGGTGGAAGCTGCGGAAAACACCGACGAAGAGCGTTATAGTCCCGGTGAACGGTATGCGAAGACCTATGAGATTAATATGCTCCGTTGTATCTTCTGTGGGTATTGCGAAGATGCTTGCCCGACACAAGCAATCCAACTTGGGCATGAGCATCAAATGTCGTTTACTGACCGTCGTGATGCTATCTATACTAAAGGTATGTTGATTGATAAGCCTTTAGAAGGTAAAGAAGCTACACCAAGACAAGTTGAACCTGGGGTATACACACGCTCGATTCCTGAGATGGAAGACCCCAATTAGAAATTGTCAAGTATAGATATTATAGACATGCTCTAGTAGCATGTTTTTTGTGGGTAGTGATAAATCAATCATTCTTATCGCTACATTGATATGAAGTTGTCGCTTCATAATAGGAGGGGAGACCGTTGTTTATGCGACGATTCTTTTTTGTGCTATTGAATCGTGATAAATCTCACAAAGTGCTTAGGGAAATAGAAATGAAATTTGATTTTACTAACATTTGTGGCATTTTTTATTTGAACAATGGTGGCATTTGTGTTAAACTGCACAAACTCATTTATGGTATGACCCAATAGGAATAGAATCATATGGAATGGTTGTTCCTAATCATCAGCACCATAGCAGTTATATCCGCTGGTATGATGTTGACTCGAAAAAATGCAGTGCATAGCGCGCTGTTCTTAATTATGAATTTTGGCTGTGTTGCATTCCTGTATCTAATGCTGGATGCACCGTTCTTAGCGATGGTGCAAATAGCTGTTTATGCAGGCGCAATTATGGTCTTATTCTTGTTTGTTATTATGTTACTCGGTGCAGAAATTACGACAGACACATCTGGCAATATGCGTTGGATGAATTTGGTAGGTGCTGGCGTGGCTGGTTTGGTATTGGTTGTCTTTGGTTTTCCGATTGCTTCGGATTTACTGAGTGATGAAGGATTAGAACCCCGTGTTGGTACATCTCTAGTTCGTGTGATTAATGCTGTACCCGGTGGAGAAGACTCGACTTTTACAATTGTAGAAGGCGGATTTGATGTTCCACTAGAAACCGCAGTAACAATGACTGTTACTTTAGCTATGGACGATGACGGTGTCGAAGATGTCACCCTATCCGCAGTTGCTTATAATGACTTGCGCGAAGAAGTCCGTGATTATAGTGAAGTTGAGTCGGGTGAATACACGGTTAGTGTAACAGTAAGTGATGGTAACTATGAATCAACACCGATTTATAGTGAAGTCATTGACCTAGTACCCAACTCTGCACAATCTGTTCTTCTGTATGAAAATGCAGATGATGTGATTGAAGTGTTAGTGCTTGAGGACGATATTAGCCCAACAGAAATGGGGGCGATGCGCCTGAAGTTGTTTAATGCTGTGGCTGATGAAACCGTTTCAATCGTTGATATCGGTCAATACAGTGCGATTCAAACACTCTGTGAAGATGATAGCTGTGGCTCTCTGATTCCGCATAAAATGTTGATTGCAGATGTCCCATTTGGTGAGACAACATCAATTGACCTCGATGAATCCACATATAATCTTGCATTTGTCAATCAAGAAAACGACGTATTGCGGACATTGCAAGGCTATGAAGCAGAACGTGGTGTTGTCGAAACCCGTGTATTGGTGCTTGAACCCGCTCAATTAGGTGGTCAGGCAGTGTATCGTGCGGCAGTATTTAGTGCAGTCGGTAGCCCATCTTTCGGTAGTCCCGAAGCGATTGGTCAAGTGCTGTTCATTGAATATCTGTTACCTGTACAGTTAGTCGGTATACTTCTGCTAGTCGCGTTAATTGGTGTAATTGTGCTTGCCCGTCCAGATGCAATTGCTCAGGCAGAACGTCGCCGAGTCAATCGTCGTCGTCGTGTCAGTCGCCCGCTTGTGAGTGTTTTATCACAACAAACGGGGTCGGATGTATTACAGGGTGAGTATCTTGCAAAATTATCCGATGGGTCTGATGATGATGACCCACAAGCAGAATAGCCGAAGGAGATCGATGATATGAGCTCAATCGGTACAGAACCTTATATCATGCTTAGCATGGTGCTGTTTTTGATGGGGACGATGGGTGTCCTCCTACGTCGTAATGCCATCTTGGTTTTTATGTCTGTCGAATTAATGTTGAACTCTGCGAATGTTGCGCTGGTTGCTTTTGCACAACAATGGGGACAAATCAACGGTCACATCTTTGTGTTTTTTGTGATGACAGTTGCAGCGGCGGAAGTTGCTGTTGGGCTGGCGTTGATTGTGAACATATTCCGTGAGCGACATAGCATTAATATTGATGACCTAAACCAGATGGAAGGTTAACGTATTGCCGTCGGAAGAGGCTCTTAAGGTATGGAAAATCTACCACTTTTAGTACCCTTAGTTATATTAGTACCCTCGATAGGGGCGTTTATTAACTTCTTCCTCGGGGCAAAAATCGGGGAGAAATGGTCGGGCTATATTGGCTCGTTTGCCGCTATCTTTTCATTTTTAATTTCTTTGGTCTTGTTGACTTATGTCACTGGCACAGATGGAAGTTCGGCTGTTGTTAATCCGCCCTTCTTCGATGGCTGGTTACGAATTGAGTCAATTGGGCTAGACATCCCTTGGCAACTGCGCGTGGACTCTATGAGTGTTACCATGATGCTAGTTATCACGGGGGTTGGGTCGTTAATTCATCTTTATGCGCGTGGTTACATGCACGGTGATAAGTGGTTCTATCGCTTCTTTGCCTATTTAAACATGTTCCTTGCGTTTATGTTGACATTGGTGACCGCAAATAACTTCCTCATGCTCTTTGTGGGTTGGGAAGGTGTGGGGTTGTGTTCCTTCTTACTCATCGGTTTCTGGTGGGATAAGAAAGCACCTGAAGGCTGGAAAAACAGTAATGCCGCTCGTAAAGCATTCATCGTGAATCGTATCGGTGATTTTGGTTTGCTGATGGCGATATTCCTGATTTTCTGGACATTCGGTACACTCGACTTTTTCAAATCTGGAGAGTTGCCAAACACCGAAGCATCTTATCTTGTTCATTGGCGTGAACATAATGGTTTAGTTGAACATGCTGATGAAGCTGACCATAGTGAAGATGCAGATCATGGTGAAGAAACCGATCACAGCGCAGACGAAGAACACGCTGATGAAGCTGATCACAGTGAAGACGGCGAAGAAGAAGCCGATGACCGTGGTGAGCAAAAACAAGCTGTTTTAGAAGATGGTGAAGACCACAGTGGAGAAGATGCTGACCATAGTGATGCTTCCGCTAATACAGAAGAAGACCATAGTGAAGACGGTGACGAAGAACATGCCGATGATAGCCATGGTGATGATGGTCATGGTGGAACCTATGTTTGTGTACCTGCGGAAAAAGATGATCATAGCGAAGGCGGCGATGAAGAACATGCCGACGATGGTCATGGTGATGAGTATGGTAACCCACTAGAAAAAGACATTCGCGCTATTTACTGTGATAACTCGCATGTAGATACAGAAATGCTTGGTGTCTTTGGTCAAACCGTTGATCGTTTTGGCAAAGGTGAAGTCGTTGACTTTGGTGCATTCGAGATGACATTTGATGATACAATCTTCTTGATTGCTCTCTTCATGTTAATCGGTGTGACAGGTAAATCCGCACAGATTCCACTATTCGTATGGTTGCCCGATGCGATGGCAGGTCCAACACCTGTTAGTGCATTGATTCATGCTGCGACAATGGTGACGGCTGGTGTTTATATGCTAGTACGTTCTAGTGTATTCCTAGACGAACTAAATCATGCAGGATATGTGATTGGCTTAATCATTACAATAATTGGCTCATCGACAGCGATTATGGCTGGGTTTATTGCGATGGGGCAATGGGATATTAAGCGTGTTTTGGCGTATTCTACCATTTCACAATTGGGCTTTATGGTTGCGGCTGTTGGAACAGGTGCTTATGTTGCGGCAATGTTCCACTTAGTGACTCATGCAATCTTTAAAGCACTGCTCTTCTTGGGTAGTGGTTCAGTGATTCATGGTGTCGAACATGGACATCATCACGCACATGAACATGGTCACGGACATGGTGATGATCACCACGATGACCACCACGAAGATACGTTTGACCCCCAAGATATGCGAAATATGGGTGGTTTGCGTAAGAAGATGCCGATTACCTTTATCACTTATCTGATAGGTACATTGGCGTTGGCAGGGATTTTCCCATTTGCAGGCTTCTGGTCAAAAGATGAAATCTTGGCAGATGCTTTCTATGTGGGTTTCCAAGATAATAACTTATCTGGGTTTATCGCATTTGGTCTCTTGCTCTTAGCAGCAGGGTTTACGGCCTTTTATATGTGGCGACAAATTGTGTTGGTCTTCTTTGATGAACCACGCAGTGAAGCCGCAGAACATGCCCCAGAAAGTAACGGCGCGATGTTATTACCTTTGATTGTTTTGGGACTATTCTCGACAATTATTGGTTTAATCAATGTGCCAGCACCATTCATTATCTTAGATAGCATCTACACGCCGCATAATTTTGGGCATTTCCTCGAACACAGTTTAATCAGTGTCTCGCGTGGTCATACCCTAGAATTTAATGCGCTTGTAGCACTAATGGCACTTGGTCTCGGTCTATTAGCGATTTTCACCGCTAATAATATCTATAAAGGCAAAGGGCTTGCGGAAGGTAATCGCGATCAGTTAGAGGCGAATGCTTCAACCCGTGCAGCGTTTAACCTTGCACATTCACGTTTATATTGGGATGAGATTTACTTCCGTCTTTTCGAAAATCCATTCAACCAATTGTCGAAATTCTTGGCAGACCGTGTTGACTGGGACTTCTTACACGATTACTTCCATGATGGCGTGATAAAACGTGGATTCGATGCTATATCAAAACTGCTCAGTGAACCGCTAGATGTTGGTTTGATTGATGGCGCAGTTAATGGTGTGGGTTGGCTAGCACAACGTATCGCTAATCTATTACGCGGTATTCAAACTGGCTACGTCCGCATGTACGCAGTAGTATTGTTTATTGGTGTTGTTGCAGTGGTCTTATTGATGCTGTTACCGTTTATTCAGACTTTACTCCAGAGTGGCTCTTAAGGAGAACATCGTCCTATGGACATAACTGGACTCTCGCTTACTACGATTACTTTATTCATCCCTATGATTGGGCTCACCATTCTGATGTTTATGAATGGTGAGAAACATAAAAATAACGTCAAATGGGTGGCTTTTGGCACCAGTATTATGGCGTTTGTCGCTTCCGTCTTAATGTGGGTTAACTTCGATCCAAGTATGGCTGAACTACAAATGGTTCAACGCAATACTTGGGCAGAGGTCGCATTTGGCGATATGGCTATCAACATCAGCTATTTTGTGGGTGTTGATGGTATTAGTATGTTGCTCGTCTTGTTGACAACATTCATTATGCCGATAGCTATTCTTGCTTCATTCGGTAGTAATATCTTTGAAGAACGTGGACGCGAAAAGCTCTACTATATCTTCTTGATGTTGCTCGAATGGGCGATGATTGGTGTGTTTGTTGTTCATGACTTGATTATCTTCTACGTCTTTTGGGAAGTCACTCTCGTGCCGATGTACTTCCTCATTGGTATATGGGGTTCGGAACAGCGTATTTATGCGGCTGTGAAGTTCTTCCTTTATACAATGGCTGGCTCGATTTTGATGTTGATTGCCATTCTCTACGTAGGTAACACCGCGGGAACATTCAGTACATATAGTGCTGGTGGCGATGTGGGTATTATCGAAATGGTGCAATCTTACGAAGGCGAAGGTACATTCTGGGATCAGGGTGCACCTGAGACACAAGTCATTGCAGAAGATGCAGAAGTTGTTGTCGATGGTGAAGAAATTATTGCTGATGAAGTTGTTGTCGAACAAGATGGCTTCCTCTTTACATCAGTTCAAAGTTTCTTATTCCTCGGCTTCTTAGTTGCATTTGCAATTAAAGTTCCGATATTCCCCTTCCACAGTTGGTTACCAGATGCTCACGTTCAAGCACCTACAGCAGGGTCTGTCATTTTGGCAGGTGTTTTGCTGAAGATGGGTACTTATGGTATCGTGCGCTTCAATCTCATGCTCTTCCCAGAAGCGGCGGTGGCATGGGCCCCAACAGTTGCGGCATTGGGTGTCATCGGGATCATCTATGGTGCATGGGTTAGTTATGCACAAGATAATGTCAAGAAACTTGTTGCTTACTCCTCAGTATCCCACTTGGGCTTTGTTGTTGTCGGTATCTTTGCGCTCAACTCACAAGGTTTACAAGGTGCGACACTGCAAATGGTGAACCACGGTATCAGTACAGGTGGTCTCTTCTTGGTTGTTGGTATGTTATATGAACGCTGGCACACAAAAGAGATGGACAAATATGGCGGTATCTGGAAAGCCATGCCTGTATTTGGTGCAATCAGTTTGGTGATTACCCTCAGTAGTATGGGGTTACCGGGGCTGAATGGCTTCATTGGTGAGTTTACAATTTTGATGGGGTCTTTGGGGAGTAGTTACCTCGGCTTCTTCTTCACATTGTTTGCGACACTGGGTGTGATTTTGGCAGCAGTTTACTTGCTTAAAATGTTCCAACACGTCTTTATGGGCGAACATACAAACCCATTGAAAGACGCAGATGGCTATAAACTTAAATGGAACGAAATCGCGGCATTTATCCCGATTTTGATTATGATTATCTGGATGGGTATTCAACCGATTGTGTTCTTCAATATGTTGGACGTGTCGGTGAATAGCATCGTAGCGATGTTCATTCCGTAGGAGAAATCATGTTTGATACGCCAACTATCGCAGATTTTCTTGCGAACTCGAATTTAGCCTCAACATTACCGGGTGTGATGCTGGTCTTCGGGACATTAATCCTTGTCCTGATAGACCTCTTCCTCCCAGCAGAACGTAAAAGCTGGACACCGATAGCGGCATGTATCGGTATTGGTGTGAGCTTTGTCGTTAACCTCTTTGTCTTTTCTCCTGCGGAAGGTCAACAGGTTGCGCTCTCTGGTATGTTTGTGGCAGATGCGTTCACAGGCTTTTTGAACGCAGTTATTCTAGTCGCCACTTTGATTTCAATTCTGCTCAGTTGGGATTATCTCAATCGGGCTGACATCCATCGTGGTGAATACTATGTTTTAATGCTGTTGTCCTCGGCTGGGGCGATGTTCATGGTCGGTGCAAATGACCTTGTGGTTGTTTTTGTTGCGCTTGAACTTTTGAGTATCCCTCTTTATATCATGGCTGCCTTCCGCTCTATCAATCGTGATGGAAGTGACCTTGCGCTAAAGTCCGAAGAAAGTGGTATGAAATACTTCATTCTTGGTGCATTCTCTAGTGCATTCTTGGTCTACGGTGCGGCATTGATTTATGGGGCAACAGGCACAACCAATATCCCTGAAATTTTTACAGCAGCAAGTAGTATTGTCGGTAGTGTATCATCGGCGACATTCTACCTGCTTGTTGGTACAGCACTCTTGTTTGTCGGTCTTGGCTTTAAAGTTGCCGTAGTACCGTTCCATATGTGGACACCTGATGTCTATGAAGGTGCGCCAACTCCTGTTACAGCGTTTATGAGTGTGACCGCTAAGATTGGTGGTTTTGCAGCTTTGTTCCGTGTAATGGTGACAGGTTTGTCTGTGTTTACACTGGCAGATGGTGATCCTGCGGCATGGCAAGCGACTTTATCAATTGTTGCTATCGCGACTCTGATTTTGGGTAACTTCGTTGCAATTTCACAGACTAACATGAAACGCTTGTTAGCTTACTCTTCAATTGCTCACGCTGGTTATATCTTGGTTGCTGTTGCGGCATCAGGGTCGGCTGGGGTTGCAGATTCGGCAACACAAGGCGCGCTAGTTTATATGCTGGCGTATATGTTCACCAACTTGGGTGCATTTGCTGTTGTATTGGCTCTTGAAAATGAAGATGGCTCTGGTGTTAACCTCGATGACCTGATTGGTTTATCGAAATCACGTCCGATGCTGGCTTTTGCGATGGCTATTTTCATGCTGAGTTTGACGGGTATCCCACTAACGGCTGGCTTTGTCGGCAAGTTAATGGTGTTCTCATCGGCTGTACAAGCTGGATTATTTGGTCTAGCTATCGTCGGTGTTTTGACAAGTGTAGCGAGTGCCTTCTATTATATGCGCGTGGTTGTCAATATGTACCTACGTGATGATAATGATGGAGCGACCCCTGCTTTAGAGACACAATATGTCCGTTGGGCAATTAATATCTCACTAGCAGGTGTGATAGTCTTTGGTATTTTCTTCCCACTTGTAACAAACCTTGTTGGCATGGTGAGTATCACCTAAACGATTTTCACAGCCACTCTGAAATTCGATTCTATAATAGAGGTAGGACAAGTTGTCTTGCCTCTATTTTGTTTATTATTAGTTGAGTTCTTTTAAGAATGCTTGAAAATATACCTATTGATATGCAAGAAGCCCTTATTCATCACTATGAACGCCCGTTCGAGAATCAATGTGAACGTTTAACTGGTGGATACGAATGTGATGTATGGCGCATCCGTGCAGACAATCTTGATTATATTGTTCGTATATGCCCTGAATGGCGACAAGCTGAGGATATACGACGAATATATGATTATGTAAAGATTGTTGCGGATTATGTATCCGAGGTCATTGCTCCGATTCCGACACGGACTGGTCATCACCTCTTCGATTATCAGGGACGAGGCATCCTGCTATTCCCATTTGTTGCTGGTGATATGCTGGATAGAGAGAATACGATGCTGATTCGTCACTCTGCCGAAACATTAGCAAGAATACATATCGCCTCGCTGGATTTACCCGAAAATATTATTGACAATGCTCCGTCAGCCCCTTCCCTTACTTTAAACCGCGAAGACCCCAAGAGCATACAAGACCCTGAACTCGATAGATGGTATAACGAGTTTATCAACCGTGAAGACCTTATGATGGGTATGATGCACGGTGACTATTATCGTGGCAATATTTTATGTGATGACAATCATATATATGGTGTGATTGATTGGGATGAATGCTATTATGGCGCAATTATTCGCGAAGTTGCTTGGGCGACTTGGGAAATGTGCCATACAGAAACAGGGGATAATCTTGATATGAAGAAGGTCATATCTTTTTTAGTGACTTATGCTCAAACAAACCATAGAATCTCGCGTATGAAATTTAATGCTATTATCCCGTTGATACGCTATCATCTGCGTTATGAAATTCGGCGGTCATTTGTAATGGAAGAAGCTGGGCAAGATTGGGATAATGATTATCGTGAGCAGGAAATTCGCGCTTTTAATAATTTACGCAATTTAATTTTGACTATATTTTAGAACTGAGATAAAGATGACCAATGACCAACGTACAGGTTTACTGTGGATAATCATAGCTTCGGCAGGTTATGCGTTTATGCCGACACTCGTCAAAACGGTGTATGCAAATTCAACTTTTGAGCCAATGGATATTGCCTTATGGCGTTTTCTGTTTGCTGTACCTTTAATATGGTTATTTGTGATGATTCGTCAGCAAACACAACCCCATCAACCTAAAGAAAAAATGCCTGTTCGCAAAATTTTGTTTTTGGGATTTATCTTTGCTTTTGCAGCTTTAACAGCATTTTTCGGTTTAGAGCGTTTACCTGCGAGTACCTATGTTGTTTTGTTTTATACTTATCCTGCGATGGTTGTGATTTTATCTTTCTTCTTAGGGGAGAAGATTAAAACAATCGCATGGATTGCTTTGGTAATGGCATTAATTGGTGTGGCTCTGACTGTGCCTGATTTCACAACTGAAGGGGCTGGCGACCTGATTGGTGTCTTGTTTGCCTTTGCAAATGCAGGGGTGGTTGCTGTTTATTATCTTGTCAGTAAACGCGCTCTCGCAGGTGTCCAAGATGTTTTTCGTAGCACGGCATTTTTAATGATTGGTACATTGTGTACCTTGTTGATACTCATTCCTTTTCGTGGGATTCAATTTCCGCAAAATCCCATGACTTTGTTAAGCATGTTAGGCATTGCGATCATTTGTACGGTTATCCCTGTCTTTGGTGTTAACCTTGGCATTCAGAAGATTGGAGCATCGCAAGCCTCTTTGATTAGTACCGCTGAACCTGTGATGTCGATGTTGGTCGCGATGATAGTGTTGGGTGAGGTCATTTTGCCGATTCAGTGGGGTGGCGCGGTGTTGATTATCGGGAGCGTGATTCTCTTGCAACTACGCCCAGCCAAAGTAAAACGGGTTGATATTGCCAACGAGGTCAGTTAACTGCTATAGTTATACTATGACAACACGAACTGACAGACTTCATCATATTCTTGAACAAGATTTACAACGCAACCGTGATGGTAAGTTATCATCTCGTCAATGGCTTGAATTGATTACAGAGCCTCTCTCAACATTATTGCTATTGTCTGTTCCACTTATCCTCTTGGTAGGGCGTTTTGGCATTGCAGGGCGCTATATTGTACTGTTAGTGATTGCTAGCTTTGCTATCATGATGGCTTTACGTGCAATCCGCTTCTCTCGTGTGACGTTACACCATCAGGTTTTATATGCTGAACAATCCCATCCACGTTGGAAGTTCTGGCGTAAACTGACCTTAACGACTGTTAATGGTGACCCCTTACAGTTTGACCATCATGTTATGAGACATTTAGATTTACCTCAAAATCAGGCACTAATGGCTTATTATTTAGTTGTTGGTGACCGTCGAACACTGATTAGTTTGATACCCCAAAAACACCCCCAAGCGAATATCGCGAAGCCCACGGCTCTATTTACGAGACGTAAAGGCATCATTATCGAAAATTAACCCTTTCGATATGAAAACATGATAATTCTCAGGCTTCTCCTATGACATCTGTTATTTTATTTGAGTGTACAAATATATAAGCTAATACTAGAACGTGTGCTTTAATATTTATATAGCAGATGGAAATTGACTCATGTTAAGAGAAAAAGAGACACAATTACGATTTGATGGCTCAGTATGGTGTAATTTAGATATTGCTTTGCGAAACATTGATCATATATTTCGGCAACACCTGCAAGCAACGGGTTTATCGGTAATTGAATGGTATATATTGCGGGCTTTGTATGAACAAGATGGTCAACATGCCTCACAATTAGCGAGTGAAGTTGGGCGAGCAGCGACTTCATTCACACCGAATTTGGATAAGCTACAGGAAAAGGGATACATCGAACGTTTGCCTGACCCTGATGATAGGCGAGCTGTTCGTATTTATCTAACAGAAAAAGCTAAAGTTGAGCAAGATGATATTCTATCACTTACAGAAACTTTAGATAAGCAAATTGAAGCTGAAATGTTACCTGATGAATTTGACAGTTTCCAACGCGCTATTATTGCGTTGCAGACAATGGAACTCGATTAATCGTAAAACATTGCTTCAAATGTTTTGCTAAATATAGACAATGCAGAATCATCGTATAAAACGACGATAATATGTTCAATTGCGTCAGTGCCTTGTACAAAATCACGGATTGTTTCTAGTGTGATGTATGAGGCTTCCTGCATTGGATAACCATAGATGCCTGTGCTAATAGCTGGAAATGCAATGGTTTTGATATTGTTCTCGACGGCGACTTCTAGGCTACGACGATATGCACTTGAGAGTAAAGCAGGTGCATCAGGGTTTTGATAAGTGGGTCCTACAGCATGGATAATATGACGAGCAGGTAATTTATACCCCTTAGTGATTTTTGCATTACCCGTTTTACATCCTCGTAAAGTCATACACTCTTGTACGAGGTCTTTTCCTGCTGCTCGGTGAATAGCCCCATCAACACCGCCACCGCCTAGTAATGAGGTATTGGCGGCGTTGACAATGGCATCAACATCTTGTTTTGTAATGTCACCTTGTTGTAGTTCGATGATCGTTTTATTGACTTTGATTTTCATGATGCCCCTGACCTATTGTGGGCGGTTAATCATTTCGAGGACGGGTGTTCCATCTTCTTCTACCCATACTCCACATTGGCTACCCCCTTCTCCAATTTCTAGGTCAACAACGCTTCCGTCGAAGTGTAATACGGGGTGATAAAATTGAGCGACTTTTTGCGCCTCTGCCATAATGTAATGTCCGATGAGCGCACGCCGAAAACGATTTTCTGATTTATTGGGGAAGCTCCCGTGAATGAGTTGACCATTGAAGAATAGCACATCGCCAGCCTTCATGATAACAGGCTCTGGTTTCATATCATCCGATAAGGGAACTGTCACATCGGTAAAACTCTCGCTTGTATCGGCTGATGTTGGGCATAAAAGCGGTAGGGTATGTGTCCCAGGGACGACTTGTAAACACCCATTCTCTTCATCACAATCATCAAGTGCCATCCATGCGGCGATACATGTCCCCGGTTGTACCTTTAGATAATATTGGTCTTGATGGAGTGCTTGCCCTCGTGCGCCAGCAGGTTTGAAGTAAAGCATGGTTTGAACGGCTAGTGGCTCTATGCCAAGTAGTTCACGGAATGCTGCGCCAATCCGTTTATCCAGCATCCAATTTTGGCTGATTTTGTCCCAACGGTGCATATGAATGAGGCGTGGGAATTTTTTTAGGGGGTCATCGCTATTGGCATCTACACCACTAAAGTCACCGGGATACGTGCCATTTTGTCGCATATCCATGTAATGCTTACGATAGGATGCGACTTCTTCATCTGAGAATAAACCCGAAACAACGGTATATCCATTTTGATTGAAATTTGCTGTATCAATACTTATCGACATGATTTTTACCTACATCTAAATAAGATTCTATTTAGAATATTGTACTTTAAACAATGTGCAGATTGCAATTTATTTAGGAGGTAGATGTCGAGGTAAGGTTGCTACTCTAAAATAGAGTGATAGTCACAAAA
>CAYGTY010000029.1:36736-44887 GCA_964352825.1 uncultured Anaerolineaceae bacterium | reverse complement strand
GCCGAAAATATAAATAGTAGAGGGTCAGTGGGCGCACGGTAGCGGGTTGAGGGATGGAATATCAGATAAATTACAGTCTGGCTAATTTGGATAAACCATAGCAACGACACCTCACGCCATTCACGCCGACTCAACCATGTGCCGACAATCGCCAGCAACCATAATCCACCAAAATACAAAATATGAACGGTACGCCCAAGCACATTAAATAAGCTGTTATCTTCATATTCGGCATTAGAGTCTGTTACCCCTTCTTGCGAGCCTTCATCTGTTAAGACCAAGACCTCACCTGACTCACTCAAGCGCAGGCGTTCTCCAGCCCGTAGATTTTTGAGGGGCGTGACTTGGGCATTCCAGTAAATCCCAAATTTGACCCATATTAACTCGGGGATTTTATCAGGATTTTCACGTAGGTAACGCAAGCCTTCTTGCATCAGGGCATTGTTGATGATGTAACGGTCATCTGTATCAGGCATGTTTTCAGGGGGTGACGACCACTGCACATCATAACCAGCACGAAAGTAAGGGACTGTCTGTGGGTTATTGCCTTGATAAACATTCTCGCCACTGTTAAGCGCGACAGCTACAAATCCATCATGAATCTGATAGCCACGCATCATCCACGGGACAAGCACCAACACACTCACAATCGCCACAGGCAATAAACGTAAAATAGTCTGCTTAAAGCTCAATCGGAACAAAAACCAGAGTGCAATCAGTATCGCAAGCGGTGGTAATAAGGCTCGTGCTAATGCCGATACCCCCAAGACAACCCCACCTGCTATCGCAATCAGCCATGTGTTGCGGTCTAGGGTTTCGCGCTCTCGTAATAGAATCATCAACCACACAAATAGGTGCAGTATCGTTATCCACAGTGGTGTATCAATCAGGGTTAAATTTTGGAAAATCAGATAAGGATAGAGTGCAAAGAATAGTCCACTGATTGCCCCAATCCATTCGCCACGCGCGCTATCGTCTGTCAATTTTTGCGGAAATAATCGGCGCGAAATGTCATATAAGAGCCAAATCGAAATCAAGTCAAGCAGTGTATGTAAAACACCAACTGCAATATAACTGCGTCCAAAAATCGCATATAAGCCTGCCAGCACATAACTATACAAAGGCGGCAGAATCGAATCGGCAACCCCAGCTTCACGTCCATAAACGCCTGTATCCAGCAGATTGAGTGCATACTCATCATATGCCACTGAGCCATGAATCTCTGCGCCTTCGTTACTAAACGCAAAAACCGAGGGGAAGGCAAATAAAATAACCAGCCGAGCCATCAAAGCAATAAGTAAGACCAGCAATAATTTATAGCGATTGAGTCGTGTCCACAGCAAATGTATGTATCTCCTAATTCATTGGCAGTACAGTGTATAGCCCAAGCGTAAAACTGAAAAGTATCAAGTATAGGAAATTAGAACCATCGATAGTCCAATTATCGTCCAGAATGCAATATACTATGTAAGACTGAAAAAGTATTCAGGATAGTGACATGAAGCAAAAGTTCATTTGGATAGTGGGGTTGTTTCTATTATTTCTCTTGAGTGCCTGTAGCAATGCAGACCCTGAGACCTTGCCAACCTTAGTCGTACTGCCAACCGCATTACCAACAGCAACAGCCTTACCGACCCGTGTCATGCGTCAAATTCAAGGCGACTTACCACCCACATGGACATTTACCCCATCCGCAACCGCCACACTTACCCCATCGGAAACAGGGACATCGCTCCCCTCATGGACACCACAACCTAGCGATACACCCACAACAACCGTTACCAGTACCCCTAGTAGTGATGCTTATGTCTCCAATGAAGCAGGGGTCAATGTACGGCGCGGACCGAGTACACGCTTCAATCCACCCATTATCACACTTGACCAAAACGACCCGATTAACCTATTAGCCATTTCTTCGGGTGGCGATTGGTACGAAGTCGAAACCGAGTCAGGGCAAGCGGGTTGGGTTTTTGGTGAAATGATCACTTTAAATCGTGATGTCAGCAATCTTGAAGAGAAATTTATCGCAACCCCGACTTCCTCACCGCAACCTGCCATTATTACAGCAGGCACACCGGGGCAGCCTGTTGTTTTGGGTGTTGGCGGAGGAAGCACTGGCAATAATAATAGTACCAATGTCATTACATCCAGTGGAGGAAGCACATCCCCCATTGCGAATGTCGTCAGCATCAGTGGGCGCACTCAGCAAATCTATCAAGCAGGTTTAGCCAAGGGCAACAATCCGCGTGTTTTTGCAAAAGTCGGTGATAGCATCACCAATAATCAGCCTTTCATGAATGGCTTCGGCTCAGGGGAATTTGCGCTGGGGAATTATGGCTATCTACAAGAGTCGATTAATTTCTTTGATACTGCTGCATTTATTCGGAACAGCATCGCGGCAGAAAGTGGCTTTAATGCGGCGGCTGTCCAAGATGCAATTTGGGCACCCGATAGCACATGTTTGCCAAATGAGTCACCATTAGCCTGTGAGTACCGTCTGACCAAACCTGCCATCGCTATCATTATGTATGGCTCAGTTGATGTCCAGCTTTATGGTGCAGATGCTTTCCAAGGCTATTTAAACCAAATCGTGCAATACACCATCAACCAAGGCATTATTCCCGTTCTAACAACCTACACAACCAGTAGCGATTATTACCCCTCACAAGTTGAGCAATTCAATAATGTGATTCGCAGTATCGCTTCAACCGAGCAAATACCATTGATTGAGTTTCGGAATCCTGCATTGAATCTACCTGATAGAGGGGTTCAAGCTGATAAATATCACCTATCCATGAATGGGTCAAGTTATTATATTGCGTTGAATGGTGAGCAAGACCAATATGGATTGACGCTCCGCAATATGCTGACCTTACAAGCATTAGATGATTTACGACGTGGGCTTAAGATGGGATAAGTTCTCTACACTCATCTTCATCAATACAAAATTCGAGCAAGAATAAAAAATATATAAAACTTTTCATAAAAACAGCAAATTAAGTGGCGCAAAGGTTTTTCCATATTAAAACTATAGAGAAAGGGATAAAATTTAAAGGAATAAAAAAATGTTTAATAAATTAAAGAAAGCACTAGAGGGTTTTGTTGAAGATACAGTGACAAATTATGTGGATTCTGTTGTAGATGAACACCAACAAACAACATCACCACGTCCTATTACACCTCAAGCAAAGCAAGAAAAAAAGATTGAGATAGAACTCCCATCATTCCAAAGAGTCAGTAAAGCACCTGCGGTTTATACACCTATTTATACATTTTCAAGTGATGATATACCACAATTAATGGAGGCACTTGACGATCCAGACCCTGAACAACAGGTTCATGCAATCCAGATGGCATACCTTGTAGCCCAGCAATTTCCTTCAAAGATTTTCACAATATCGGAAATTTTGGTTTTGGTTATGCAAACAGACCCTGATGCCCCAGCCCGCGCAGCCGCAGCCGAAGCATTGCGTATGGTCAAAACGCCAAAATCAAGAGGGGATTACGATGTACTTGGTGACAAAGCTATAAGCCAACGCTATAAAGAAGTCCTTGCTGCTCTGATTCAAACGATGGAAGAGGACGAAGACTTGCTCACACGCCAAAACGCAGCCGAGTCATTAGCACTAACAGGAACAGATTCTGTGATGCGACAAGGATTTATAAATTTGCGACGCAAGCAAGGTGATGACATCGATCCATTTATCCGTATGGTATCCTCCATGCACTTAGGTGGATCATTTACCCAAAATATGAGTGATACAGACCGCGCAAAGTGGCGTGATGCTTTATTACAAGCCTATGTTGATTATCCAGAAATGCGAGGGGTGACACGTGTCTCAATTAATGATGTGAAGATTGACGATGCTGTGCCATATATCTTAAAGGACTATTATGATGCCACCGACAACGCAGAACGCTCCGCACTTCTTGGTTCACTTGGGCAATTGGGAACAGAAAGCGCGCTCGACGCTCTCGTGAAATTTTTATACGATGACGATATAACCATTAGCAGTTATGCTATTAATGGGCTAAATAATATGAAACATGAGCGTGTGATTCAACCCCTGAAGAAATTCAGAGGCACGCTCCCACCTGATGATTCACGCCTTCGCAGTATCGAAAAAGCCTTGGTTGATGCAGGTGATCGTCGAGATATAAAAGAAAATATTAAAGACTTGGATGATCCAGAGGCATATCGCCAGAGTAATGCCCTAACAGCACTAGGAAACGATGGTAGTCCCGAAGCACTTGCGGCTGTGATTGACTTCCTAAGCAAAACACAGATTGAAGCAAGAGCGTATGAAGCCTTTAGAATCCTCATCCAAAACCCATCAGAAGAAGCAGCCAGAGTCATGATTGACCGTGTTTGTGATGGGACAATTGGTTATCGACAGGTATCAATTAACCTTGTGAGTAAAATGAAGATGCCACATGCAATCGCATGGTTGGATAAAGCTGTGGATGAACGCGCCACACCTGAAGCAATGGTCAAAATCCAAGCAGACCGCAAGCAACTCAAAAGATTATAAATAACAAAATGGGCAGGCTTACGGGTTCTACGAGGTAATTTGAAAAGGGCAAGTATAGAACCTGCCCTCATTTCATGAGATAACACGATACGTACTCGGTAAACGCCATCACTTAGGGAATATCAATCGGCGGTGACCCAATTGGTGCTGTGGCATCATATACTTCAAAAGTTAAGTCGGGCAAATTCAACACCCCATAAGAATGTGATGTTGCGCGTGAACTCTTGAATGTATAAAGTGACCCCGGATTCACTAAACAACCGCGTTTGCTCTTTAGGTTGAGCGGAACATGAGTATGTCCAGTAATCAGTACACTAGCCTTCAGTGATTTAAGCACCATTCTTAAATAGGTCTTGGACAGATGGTCTTTGTACATCCCCCACATATTATTGCCGGGTTTGCCATGACACATATAAATAGTTACTCCACCAAATTCCCCTTGCCAATCAAGTGGTAAATTTTTGAGGTAGTTGCTATTTTCATCTGTTAATCCATAAAACCACTCGTCATGATTTCCGCGTGCAACAGGGATATTATTAGTACGCATGAACTCAACTACTTGGTCTTGTTCAGGTCCACGTCCAACAAGGTCGCCTGCACACAATATATGGTCTACGTGATGGTGTTTGTCGAAACGATTGAGTACGTCCTTTAAAGCAGAATAATCTCCATGTATATCAGATATAATTCCAATTCGCATCCACACTAGACCTTAACCGTTCACTATAACTGACTATTATACGATAGCTTTTATCATATTGTGAGGCGTGATATAAAATTTTAAGAATCATTACATTTCAAATCCGCATCCTAGATATATCGTAACATTTACAAAGTTTAGAGTATGCTGATTTAGATAACCAACATAATATATACACGAGGATAGATAATGAATCATCAAGATCACGTCCAATTAATTACAAAAGGTATCCCTACTGAAGGTGGCGTATGGGCAGATTTGGGGTCGGGAACAGGTGCATTTACCCTCGCCTTAGCTGAAGTCTTAGGTCATGATGGCTTTATTTATTCTGTGGACAATGATAATGGCGCACTCCGCAACCAAGTCAAAGCGATGCAAAAACACTATAAGGGGACAAAAGTAAAGTATATGCCTGCTGATTTCACTCAACCGCTGAAATTACCCCCATTAGATGGCATCTTGATGGCAAATTCTCTTCATTTTGTATTTGATAAATTACCTGTGATAGAACGTATCCGCCAATATCTCAAACCTGAAGGGCGACTCATCATCGTGGAGTACAACACCAATAATGGAAATCGTTGGGTGCCTCATCCACTTACATATAGTGCATGGGAGAACCTTGCCCAACAAGCAGGGTTTGCAGAAACCGAACTCCTGATGACACGTCCAAGTAGCTTTTTAGATGAGTTTTTCTCAGCAGTCAGTATCACACCACCGAAAAAGAAGAAAAAAGCTAAAGATGAATCAAATCCTTAAGCCCAATTTATATCTGTCTTATGTTTATCACTATAATGATAGATAAGTTATGTACATATAAATAAGGAAATTTGAATGAAAAGACAAACAATAGTCTTGTTAAGTATTTTAGTTGCAACATTGATGTTCGGTTTATTTATCAGCCCATCACCGACTTTAGCCATTGTCAAAGTCACCCCGACACCTGCACCAGCAGAAGATGATTCAAGCACGACTGAATTAGATGTTGAGGCATTACTCGAACGTGCCATCAGCAAATTGGATGATGAAGATTTTGAAGGTGCAATCAGTGACCTCGATACGATTATCGACATTGACGAAAACCTATGGGATGCTTATTTCTTCCGTGGCTTTGCTCAATCAGAAATTGGCGATTTTGCCCGTGCCATTGATGACTATACTCGCGCCATCAACATTCGCCCCTATGACTGGGCAACCTATAGCTTACGCGGTGACCTTTACTTACAAACAGGCGACCTTGCTCAAGCCAATTTGGATTATGACCAAACCCTCTATCTTAATCCACGCTATTTCCAAGCCTATGCTGGGAAAGCCTTGCTCAACTTGCAACGTGGGGATGAATCGCTGGCTTTAATTTATCAAGGTATTTTTGAATCGATTGGGGCAAGTGCGGGTGGCTCGGCAGATGATGCGATTGATATTCTCAGTGCGACAATTGAGAATATAACGAAATCGCCAGCACCAAAGCAATTAGGGTATGTCTATTACAACCGTGCGAATCTCAATATTGGTCAGCAAAATTGGGATAACGCGATTGACGATATGAACAACGCAATTGAACTCCAGCCTGAGATGCAAGATTATTATATGGCACGCGGATTTGCTTATTCAGAAACAGACCAGCTTGCCCTCGCCGCCCCTGATTTCTATACACGGATGACACTGGTTGAATTAAACCCAATCGACGGCACAATCAACTTTGGCGAAACTGAAACTGTCGAAATGGATTATGGTGTAGTCGCGCGTTTGACCTTTGATGGAGAAGCAGGACAAACTATCACCTTGACAGCGCGTGATAGCCTCGGTGTTGGTGTAGACCCCTTATTGGTCTTATTAGATGTAGATGGCAATCCGATTGCTGGCAACGATGATGGCGGTGGAGAACTGGATTCACGCATCAGTGACTATGTCTTACCTGACAATGGAACATATACAGCAGTCATCAGCCATGCCAACGGTGGATTTGTGGGTACGGTTGTTGTTAGCTTGAAGTAATAACACCATGCCCACGATCGGCGCATATCTCTTCGCGGATACCTTTAGAAATCTGACAAAGGGTGAGCTATCTATCTTAAAAGGCTTCGGGGTGAATACGATTTTCTCCGAAGCTGATGATTATCCTGTGGATAAAATTCAGTTAGTACAAGCTGAGGGACTGCGCTTTATGGGTGGGCTGACCTGTTTTCATAATACGCAATTGGCACAACAAAACCCCGATTATCGTCCAATTACATCCAGTGGTGAAGTACGTTCGCAGATGAATTGGTATATTGGCATCCGACCGACAAACCAAAATCACCAAGCAAACCGATTCGATACACTGAATCATATGCTATCGACTTATCCACTGGACGGATTATGGTTAGACTTTATCCGTTGGTCAATGCACTGGGAAGTTGAACTGCGTGAGGATACATCATCGCCACTACACACCTGTTTTGATCCCAATACATTGGCACAATTTTCTATATGGGCAGAGATTGAACTCCCGCAAAAACCTATTCCTGCCATCGCACAGTGGATACTGACGACACAGCGAGACTCATGGACAGCTTTTAAATGCTACATCATCACCGAATTGGTCATGAAATATAAGACAATAAAAAATCAGCGTAGCCCTCATATTCCATTAGCAGTCAACATCGTGCCTGCGTCATCAAACCAACGCCGTGAATACCTCGGGCAAGACATCAAAGCCTTATCCCCCTATGTTGATGTCTTTTCCCCTATGCTCTATCATCATATCCTCGGACGCGATGTGACATGGATTCACGATACCCTCGATGAAATCGCTAGCGAAACCGATAAACCCTTGATTCCCTTTGTGCAAGTCAGCGCACTCGGTAAAGATGATGTTGATTTTTCTACTCAAGAATGGGAACAGGTCATCCAAACAGTGCTTGACCATCACGCGACAGA
>CAYGTY010000029.1:35485-36636 GCA_964352825.1 uncultured Anaerolineaceae bacterium | reverse complement strand
CATCATGGAACTTATCTTCACATACGGCACACTGCAAGACTCTGCTATCCAAATCGAAATCATCGGGCGCGAACTCGGTGACGGGCAAGCCGATAGTCTGCGCGGTTATAAGATGGCATTGCTTAAGGGTATTCACGAGACCTATAATATCATTCAACCCCACACAGGCAGTGTGATTGAGGGGCGTGTCTATGAGGTCACACAAGAAGAATTAGACGCGATTGATGCCTACGAAGGTGATGCCTATATCCGCGTGAGTGCCACCCTGATGAGCAATACACACGCATGGGTCTACCGTGATAATCCACGTTCACCGTTACAAAGCCAAATTGTGCCTGTTGACGATTAGCCTTCAGTTTTCTGATGGCGCAGTTTGCGCAGATTATGTTGTGTGAATAGCGGATAGAGCATAGATTCCACCACATTAAAAACATCGGGATTCAATAATTTTACATCCCGCATAGATTCATATTGTGGGTCAGGATGCCAGATATTGATAATTGCAGTAAGTCCTTTAGAAACGTCATCCCACGACTGCGGATGTGGATTTGCCCCGTTGATATAGCCCATCAGTGCATGACGGAGTGCATCAATATGTGTTCCACCATTCTCAGACAATACAGAGTTTACATAACCACGAACAATACTTTCATCCGAATCTGTATATTGCAAAGCAATTTCGACAATCACATCATGCTCTCCATGTGTCCACTTTTTTGATGCTTGAGTTCGTTTTGAAGCATATAAAATTTCGTGACGTGCAGTGTATCCCTGATTTAAGTCACGGGCCATCGCTTGAATACCATCTGGATAGTGGAAAGCATCTTGTCGGGATTGTCCCTCACGTTCATCAACCAGTGTAATTGTCAGTTGTGGCATGAGATATGCAATTTCCTGACAGCGTTTCGCAATCCAACCATAGTCAAAATCGTTGGGTTCAAAAACTGTGAAATCGGGCTCAAAGCGAAACATGACTCCATCAGGTTTGGGTGTTGTCAGTGTATAGGTTTGCATGGGGTTACGCGCATACCCTCCATAATAAGTCCGTTTCCAAACTTGATTTTGATGACACACTTCAGCATCAAATTGGGTGCATACAGCAGGAATTGCGTTTAAACCTAAACCATGTCCCCCTCCGCGCACTTCATATA